>JANMQW010000006.1:0-5100 GCA_031370725.1 Novosphingobium sp. | reverse complement strand
GCGCGGGCGGATGTTCGCCAGCGGCGAGCTGCGTCTGGTCCTGCTCAAGCTGATCGGCGACCAAACCCGCCACGGCTATGAACTGATCAAGGCGATCGAGGGACTGACCGGCGGCAACTATGCCCCCAGCCCGGGCGTGGTGTATCCCACGCTCAGCCTGTTGCTCGACGAAGGCATGATTGAAGAGAAAGCCGACGCCAGCCCGCGCAAGGCATTTGCGATCACCGCCGAGGGCGAGGTCGAACTGTCGAGCCGCTCGGAAGAGGCGGAGGCTTTGGTCGCCCGGCTGATCGCGCTCAACGAGGAAGAAGACGCGCACCGCGCCCCTCCGATCGGTCGCGCGGTGGGCAACTTGTTCGCTGCATTGCGCGGGCGCGCCGAAAGCGGGTTCGATCGCGAGACGATCCACCAAGTCGCCGAAATCCTCGACGAGGCGGCGCGCAAGATCGAGCGCCTTTGAGGATCGGTTTCCCCTTCAGCCGCAAGCGGCGCGGGTTAACGCGATTCGCGTTGCCTGCGCCGCGGTGGTATGATCGCCTTGGGAGGGGAAATCATGGCTGATATATTGGACGCCGATCCACAGGACGGAGCGACGCTGCTCGAACCGGACCTCTCGGATCGGGCGGCGCCGCCGTGGCACTTTTGGGCCATCGCCGCGGTCGGGCTGCTGTGGAACAGCTTTGGCGCGCTCGATTACACCATGACCCAGTTGCGCAATCCTGCATGGATCGGCCAGATCGATGCCGAGATGCTGGCCAAGCTCGAAGCCGCGCCAGTCTGGGCGACTTCAGTCTGGGCGTTGGGGGTGTGGGGCTCGTTCGCCGGGGCCGTACTGCTGTTGGTACGCTCGCGCCACGCCGCCACTGCCTTTGCAGTGTCATTCGGTGCCGCGCTCGGCAGCTTTGCCTGGCAATATGCCGCCGGGCTGGTCGCCACCCCGATCCTGCCGCTGGTGATCCTCTCGGCGGTGGCGTTTTTCTGGTGGTATGCCGTGAACATGCGCGACGCGGGCGTGCTGACCTGAGCTAGAATTCCGCGCTCGCGCCGGGGGAGATTGCGGCGCTCGGCGTGGCTACCGGTGCGCCGCTGGCGTCCTTGAGATCGCGCGGTTCCAGGATGGCGGCGGTCTCGATCAGATCGAGCGCGCGCTGGGTGCGGACATAGCGTTGGGCCAGTGCCAGCCACGCGCGCGCGGCTTCGTGCCCTGGCATCCGCTCGACTTCGCCCATGGCGGCTTCGGCGCGCCCGGTTTCGAGGAACATCCGGGCCCGCTCATAGCGCTTTTCAGGCGCGGGTGAGGGCGCGCTGGCGCGACGGATCACGAACAGGTCGGAGAGTTCGGCGCGCACCCGCATGACCACGTTGGTGTTGCGCGGCACCTCGACCAGGGTTGGACCCAGCGCGGCCAGCCCTTGCTCGAGCGCATCGAGCGTCACCGGGCTGTTCGACACTTCGACGAGCGTGGCCACCGCATTGGGCTGGGCATTGCCGAAGCGTAGCTTGAGCTGGTCTTCGAGATAACCAAGCGGCGCCCCGCGCTCCACCGTGCGCCGCGCCGCCGCCGCGATCAGCAAACCTTCGGCGCGCGCCGCGTTGCCCGAAGCGGCCTCAGCCTCGAGGTTGAGCTTGGTCATCCGCTGCTCGAGTTCGGCCATCCGCACCCCCATTACGGACTGCGCGGATGCGACCGCAGCGGCATCGGGCGAGGGAACGGGTTGGGAAAGCGAGGTCGCCGGCAAATTGTCGGGTGCGATGCGGTCGTTGAAATGGACCCAGCCGAGCTTGCTCGCGCCCCACAGCCCACCGACGCCGCCGAGCGCCACCGCGGCGATCAGCGCCAGCGCCAGATAACGTCCGTTCGACCGCCGACGCACCGGCGGTTGGGTGATAAAATCGTCCTGCATTCAGTTATTGTCGTCCGTGTCCCCGAAGCGGGCAGTCTGACACATCCGTGCGGCCAAGGCCAGCAGTGCGGCATCGTCGGGCCGTTCCGCGCTGGCGACAGACGCCCAGCCATCACCTGCCGCAGCCGCAATCCGCGGGCCGAGGCAGGCGAGGACGACCGACCCGCGCGCGATCGTGTGCCGCTCACATTCGGCTGCAAAATGGCGCGCGGCGGCGGCGGAATGGAGCATGACCACCGCGCCTTCGGCCAGCAACGCGGCGCAGGCGGGTTTCAGGGGGAGGGCCTCGGCTTGATACACCACGTTCGTGGCAATCGCCGTACCCGGCGGCGGGTCGAGTGCCACATGTTCGGCGCCGGCCAACCGGAGCACGCGCTTTCGGCCATCGCGAGCAAGCTTCGTGGTGAGGTCCTGCAAACCGCCGAAACCTGTCGCCTCCACGGCAAACCCGGCTTGGCGCGCGGCTTCGGCGGTTGTCTGGCCCACGACATACGCGGGCAGTGCCATGTACCGGTCGAGCGCCGGCCCGCCATGGCGCAAGGTATTGGCGCTGCCGATCAGCACCGCGTCGAAGTTCGCGGCGGGCGGAGGCTCCCACGCGGTCGCGACGATCCGGAACAGCGGTTCGCCGTGGACTTTGAGCTCAAGTGCCCGCGCTGCGGCGAGGGTTGTGGCGTTGCCCGGCTCAGGCCGGATCACCACCAGCGGTGCCGGTTTCATTGTGCCGGTCCTTCGAACAGCCGTACGATCTCGGGGTCTGCCCCGGCCAGCAGTTCGCGCGCCAGCCGCGCCGGTCCATCCGCATCGTCCAGCGCGAAGCTGGAGGAGCGTTCGATCCGCGCCGCGCCGTTCTCACTATACAGTGCCGCGCGCATCGTGATGCCTGCGCCCTCATGGCGACAGAGCACCGCCACCGGGCTGTGGCAATTTCCCCCCAACGCAGCGAGCAGCGCGCGTTCGGCCATGACTTCGGCGCGGCTCGGGGCATGATCGATCGCAGCGAGCCAAGCGCATATTTCGCGGTCCCGATCATCCTGTGCTTGTCGAAGGACGGCCCGGCACTCGATCCCGATTGCGCCTTGCGCAGGGGCGGGCAACCATTCCTCGCAATCAAGCGGCGTGCCAACCCCGGTTTCGCCCAGCCGCGCCAGCCCGGCGGCGGCGAGCAGCGTGACATCGGCCTCGCCCGCAGCCAGCTTGGCGATCCGCGTCGCCACATTGCCGCGAAAGGTCAGTACTGTCACGTCGGGGCGCGCGTGGAGCATTTGCGCGGCGCGGCGCGGGGCACTCGTGCCGACCCGCGCGCCCGGCGGGATCGCGGCGATCGAAGCGGCGCCTACCAGCACATCGCGCACATCCTCGCGCGGCAGGATTGCGGCGATCGTCAGGAACGCGGGGCGGATTGTCTCGACGTCCTTCATCGAATGCACCGCTGCATCGATCCGGCTTTCGCCGAGCCAGGCATCGAGCTCCTTGGTCCACAGCGCCTTGCCGCCGATTTCGGACAGCGGGCGGTCCTGCACCTGGTCGCCGCTGGCGATCACCGTTACCAGCTCGACCACGCTTTGCGGCCAGCCGTGCGCGGCGCACAGCCGGGTGCGGGCTTCCTCGGCCTGGGCGAGCGCGAGCGGAGAGCGGCGGGTGCCAAGGCGGAGCGGGCGGTCGGGCGCGCGCTTTGGGGAAGGGGGGGCGGTCATGCGCGGGTTGTGCTAATGGGCATTGTCGTTCAGGGAAAGCGCGCAATGGCGTTGATCCTCGGGATAGAATCGAGCTGCGACGAGACCGCGGCGGCGATCGTCGACACCGCCGCTCCCACGCTTGCGCGCCGCATCATTGCCCAGCACATCGCTTCGCAGGACGAGGCCCATCGGCCCTATGGCGGGGTGGTGCCCGAAATAGCGGCGCGCGCGCATGTCGAAAAGATCGCCCCGTTGATCGCCGCGACGCTGGCCGATGCGGGACTTGAGCTGGCTGACATTGACGCGATTGCGGCGACCGCGGGGCCGGGGCTGATCGGTGGGGTGATGGTCGGGCTGGTCACCGCCAAAGCGCTGGCAATGGCCGGAGACAAGCCGTTGCTGGCGGTCAACCATCTCGAAGGCCACGCGCTTTCGCCGCGGCTGGCCGATCCGACGTTGGATTATCCGTATTGCCTGCTGCTGGTTTCGGGCGGGCATTGCCAGTTGCTCGAGGTGCGCGGGGTGGGTGACTACCGCCGTCTGGCGACCACGATCGACGACGCTTTGGGCGAGGCGTTCGACAAGACCGCCAAGCTGCTTGGGCTGGGCTATCCTGGGGGCCCCGCGGTCGAACGCCTTGCTCGCGAGGGCGATCCCCGCGCGGTCAAATTCCCCCGGCCGCTGGTCGGTTCGGGCGATCCCAACTTCTCGTTCGCCGGGTTGAAGAGCGCGGTGGCGCGGGTGGTGCAGACGGGATCAGCTACTCCAGCCGACATCGCCGCCTCGTTTCAGCAAGCCGCGATCGATTGCATAATCGACCGGACGCGGATCGCGTTGGCCGGGCTCAGCGGCATGAATGCGCTGGTCGTGGCCGGCGGGGTAGCCGCCAACATGGCGATGCGCGCTGCGCTGGAAGCCCTCGCCACGGACCATGCGATGCGCTTTGTCGCTCCGCCGCCCGCGTTGTGCACCGACAACGCCGCGATGATCGCGTGGGCCGGGGGCGAGCGGCTGGCGGCCGGGTATCGCGATCCGCTCGACGCCATTGCCCGCCCGCGCTGGCCGCTTGACCCAAGCGCCGAAGCCGTGCGCGGCGCCGGGGTCAAGGCATGAGCCCGCGGCTCGGTGTCGTCGGCGCAGGCGCGTGGGGCACCGCGCTGGCCCAGATGCTTGCGCAGGACGGCAGCGAGGTGCTGCTATGGGCGCGCGAACCAGAGGTGGTCGGCGCGATCAACGCCACGCATCGCAATCCAGTGTTCTTGCCCGATGCGCAACTCGCGCCGACGATTACCGCGACGGGCAAACTGGCCGAGCTGGCCAGCGTTCCGATCATTCTGCTGGTCACCCCGGCACAACATCTGGGCGCGATCCTGGCGGAATTGCCGCGCACCGGCGAATGCGATCTGGTGCTGTGTTCCAAGGGGATCGAGGCGGGGAGCGGGCGGCTGATGGCGCAAGTCGCGAACGACGCCGCGCCCGATTGCCGGCTGGCGGTGCTCTCCGGCCCCACGTTCGCG
>JANMQW010000256.1:0-3741 GCA_031370725.1 Novosphingobium sp. | reverse complement strand
CGCCGCGATCAGCCGGGCCTTGCATCGCGCGAACTCGGCGTAGGCCTGCGCCAGCTTGAGCCCGAAGGTGGTCGGTTCGGCGTGGATGCCGTGGCTGCGGCCGATCGTGGGGGTGTGCTTGTGCTCGATCGCGCGGCGTTTGAGCGCGGCGAGCAGCGCATCGAGATCGGCCAGCAGGATGTCGCTGGCGTTGCACAACTGCACGCTCAGTGTGGTATCGAGCACATCGGAGCTGGTCATGCCCTGGTGCATGAAGCGGGCCTCGTCGCCCACCTGATCGGCCACCCAGGTCAGGAACGCGATCACGTCGTGCTTGACCACGGCCTCCAGCGCATCGACTGCGGCGACATCGATTTTCGGGTTGGTCGCCCACCATGCCCACAACGCCTGTCCCGCGCTGGCGGGGACCACGCCCAACTCGCCCAGCTTGTCGGTGGCGTGCGCCTCGATCTCGAACCACACGCCATAGCGCGCCTCGGCCTCCCAGATCGCGGTCATCGCGGGGCGGGAATAACGGGGGATCATGGGGTGCTCCGGGCGGTTGGGGACGCGCGAGCCGCTAAGCGGCGGGCCAGCGGAAGTCCAGCGCGGTATCCCCGGTAACAGCGCCAGATGCATCGAAGCGGCGTTCGATGATCCGTCCGGCGCCGTCGTCGGCAACCGTCACCACGGTCGAGCAGCGCGTGCCGTAGACTGCGCTGCGAATGAACGGCGGGGTGTCGCTGGGTTCGATCGCGATGTCCGACCGCTCGACCGAGGGCAGGCCGAGCACAGGGCAGTCCTCACTTGCGAGGATTGCGAACAGCGGCGCGAGATCGTCGCTTCCGGCGCCAAACCAGTCGGTCACCGCGGCCTTGAGCGCGAGCGTCTTGGGCCACGGCTCGTCGAGTGCGCCGTTGCTGAGGCCATATACGCCGTGGCCAAGTTCGGTGTGCAAGGAACCGGGGCGGTTGGTGCGGAAATCGAGCCGCGCGCCGCTGGCGGTGAGCAGGTTGAACGGATTGTAGGCGTCCAGCACGGCAGGCGGGTTGTTGCCGGTCAGCAGCGCACTGACCAGCTCCCCACGCGAGCGCCGCGCCGGATCGGGATTTCCGAAGCCGCGCCGGTTGGTGATCAGGGCGAAGCGGCCCGCCTCGGTGACGCCAAGCCACGTGCCGCCGCCCACCAGATCGCGCCCGGCAACGATTCCGCTGCCGTCGTCCCATCGCGCTAGCGGTGCGGCGGGGCGTGCATGCAGTTCGTCGCGGTTGCCGATCGCGACCAGCCGCCAGCGCGGATGTGCGTGCCAAGCGAGCGCGGCAACGCACACGTTAGCCGCCTAGCTTCTTGTCCTCGTTGGCGCGGCTGATGATGTACTGGCGAATCGCCTCGGCGTCCTCGGCCTTCAATGCCGCACTGAACGAAACCATGCCCTTGTGCTTGAGCGCGCCGTCGATCACGATCGACTTGATCGCTTCGGGGGCGTTGATCGCGCCCGAGTGACGCAGATCGGGGTTGAGCGCGCCCGCCACCGCGGCGTCGCCGTGGCAGCCGGAGCAATACCGGGCGAAGTGCGCCGCGCCCAGCTTGATCTGTTCGGGCGTGCCGGAGACCGGCGGCGGATCGAGCACGCGCTTGGCCATCGGCGGCGGCGCGGGCAGCGTGCCCTTGGCCCCAAGTTTAAAGACCATCAGCCGACTGATATTGCGGATCGGCCCCGATTTGTCGGCCAGCACACCGGGAACCAGATCGTAGAGCGAGCCCCAGCCGACCAGCACCGCGACGTATTGTTCGCCGCCGATGCTGTAGGTCATCGGCGCGGCGACGATCCCGCTCTGGGTCGGGAAGCTCCACAACTGCTTGCCCGTGTCGGCGGCATAGGCGCGGAATTCGGCCCCGGCGGTTCCCTGAAACACCAGGTTTCCGGCGGTAGAGAGCACCCCGCCGTTCCACGGGCCGGGATACGGCACCGACCACTTTTCGGTCTGCGTCACGGGATCCCAGGCGAGCAGCTTGCCAGTGGTGGCGGCCTTCGCGGCGGCGCGAACCTTGGGATCGGCCGGCATCGCCACGCTTGCCGTATCCAGACCCAGCTGCATCCCGATCCCGCTGGCCTTCCAGTTCTTTTCGGCAAGATAAGGCTGGGCGATATCGTTTGCCGGAATGTAGACCAGTCCAGTCTTCGGGCTGAAGCTCATCGGGTGCCAGCTGTGCGCGCCAAATACGCCGGGCATGCCGACGAACGCCTTGCCGGTCTTTTCGTAAAGCGCTTCGGGGTTGATCGTCGGGCGACCCGTCTTGGGGTCGATCCCGGTGGTCCAGTTCTGCGGCGCGATCGACCCGGCCGAGAGGAACTCGCCGGTCTTGGCGTCGAGCACGTAGAAATAGCCGTTCTTGGGCGCGTGCATCGCGACGTGGCGCGGTTTGCCGCCGATCGTCAGGTCGGCGATCGTGATCTGCGCGTCGCTGTCGAAATCCCAGCGATCCTCGGGGGTTTCCTGAAAGTGCCAGGCGTATTCGCCGGTGTCGGCGTTCACCGCCACGACCGACGATGTGTAAAGCGAATCGCCCTCACGCCCCATCGGCGCAGGGTTCCACGGCTCGGCGTTGCCGGTGCCGAACAGGACAAGGTTGGTGGTCGGATCGTAGGTGATCGAATCCCACACCGTGCCGCCGCCGCCCATCTCCCACCACTTGCCCGACCAGGTCTTGGCGGCACGCTCCATCGCGGGGTTTTCAAAGCCCTTGGAGGGGTCGCCGGGGACGGTGTGGAAGCGCCACAGCTCGGCGCCAGTTTCGGGATCGAACGCGGCCAGGCTGCCGCGGGCGCGGTATTCAGCACCGGCGCTGCCGATCAGCACCTTGCCCTTGGCGATCCGCGGCGCGCCGGTGATCGCGTAACTCTGCTGGTCGGGGACGATGACCTTTGACCACACTTCCTTGCCGGTCTTCTGGTCGAGCGCGATCAGCCGGCCATCCAATGCGGCAACGAACACCTTGTCGCCATACAGCGCCACCCCGCGGTTGACCGCGTCGCAGCACACCCGGACCAGCGTTTCGCGCGGAACCTTGGGATCGTATGCCCACAGCAGCTTCCCGGTGGTGGCGTCGTAAGCCTTGACCAGGCTCCACGCGGTGCTGACGTAGAGCACTCCGTCGTGCATCAGCGGGGTCGCTTCCTGCCCGCGCGCGGTATCCATGTCCGCCGACCACGCGAGGCCAAGGTCTTTGACGTTGGTGTCGTTGATCTGGGTCAGCGTGGCGAAGCGCTGCTCGTTGTAATCGCGACCGTATGACAGCCACTCGCCCTCGGCGGCCGTAGCAATCATCGCATCGGTGACGCCCGAGGTGGCGGCGGGCGAGGCGGTGGTGTTGCCCGCTCCGGTAACGTTGCAGGCCGCCGTTGCCGCCAGCAGGGGCAGCAGCGCCGTCAGGGCGATTGAGGTGAAACGCATACCCAAGGTCTCTCCCGGCGGCCTGCTTGATGGCGGCGCCTTGTTGCGTATCGGGTTATGGCTTTGCGGCGGAATGTCAATCTAGCCGGGCCGCACGCAACGCCAACTTAAGTACATCGCGCAATCTTTCGGCGACCGGCCCCGTTAACCTGTAGCCAAGCAGTTCGCCTTATAGCCTCGTTTACGGATCGTTCAGGAGACCGCCCGTGCCGAGGAAACCAAGGTTCCCGGCCCAGGGGCAGCGCACGCAGCCAGGCCCGACCGCGCAACCGCGGCGGCAACCGGACCAAGGGCAAAAGCCCGAGGA
>JANMQW010000423.1:0-6205 GCA_031370725.1 Novosphingobium sp. | reverse complement strand
GTGGACCGGATCGCGACCGGTGTACTTGGCCCCCGCCAGATCGTCGGCCATCGCCTGGACCTCGAGGATGTGGAGGCCACAAAATTCGGCGATCTGCTCGAAAGTCAGGCCGGTGCTGTCGACGAGCCACGATGCCGTCGCGTGGGGCATCAGCGGGGTAACCTGGGTCACGAAAAATCTCCCGTACGGGTAAAAAGCAAGAGTGGCGGGTAGGCCCAAAACAAGCGTGGCCGCCCCATTCGGAGCGGCCGTCGGGGCGCGATGTAGGCCAAGGCTAACGTTGGGGCAAGCGTTTCGGCCTATTCCTTCATCGCCTGAAAACCGGACAGCGCACGCATCCGCGAAAGCCAGGCCCGCACCGCAGGGTAATCGTCGAGCGCGAAACTGCCCTGCTCGCAGACGTGGGTGTAGGCGAACAGCGCGATGTCGGCGAGCGTCACAGCGTTGCCGACGAACCAGTCGTGGCGGGCGAGGTGATCGTCCATCAGCCGCAGCGCGGCATCGCCCGCAGCGCGCTTGGCCGGGATCTGCGCCTTCTGCGCCTCGCTCAGCTTGCCCTGCCCGACGAACCGCAGCCAGAACCGCAGCGTGGCGACGTTGGGTTCGTGGTTGTACTGTTCGAAGAACATCCACCGCAGCACGTCGGCCTGGGCGAAGCGATCGTCGGGGACGAGGTCGGAGCCTTGCGCCAGATACCAGCACGCCGCGTTGCTTTCCGGCAGGAAGCGGTCCCCGATCTGGAGCACCGGGATGCGCCCATTTGCGTTGACCCCGGCCAGAAATCCCGGTGTCCGCGTCTCGCCCTTCATGATGTCGTAATTGCGAATGGCGAGCGAAATGCCGAGCAGCGCCGCGGTCAGCACGATCTTGTAGCAATTGCCGCTGCGCGGGTCCTGGTGGAGAATCAGGTCAGGCATGGCTCAAACCTTCAGCACGATCTTGCCGATATGCGCGCCCGATTCCATCCGCGCATGCGCCGCAGCAGCTTCGGCCAGCGGAAAGGTCTGGTCCATCACCGGGCGGATCGCGCCGTCGGCGACCAGCGGCCAGGCATGTTCGAGAATTTCGCTCGTCAGCGCCACCTTGAATGCATCGGGACGCGGGCGCAGCGTCGATCCGGTCAGCATCAGGCGGCGGCGCATGATTTCGGCCATGTTGAGTTCGGCGCGGACCCCGCCCTGCACCGCGATCGTCACGTGGCGGCCGTCGTCGGAAAGGCACTTGAGGTTGCGCGCCACATAATCGCCCGCGACCATATCGAGGACCAGCTCGACCCCCTTGCCTTTGGTGAAGCCCTGAACCGCCTCGACGAAATCCTCGGCCTTGTAGTCGATCGCCAGCGCCGCGCCGATTTCGCGCGCGGCGGCGCACTTGTCCGGGCTGCCGCAGGTGACAAGTACGGTCAGCCCGAAAGCGCGGCCCAGCATGATCGCCATCGAGCCGATCCCGCTGGTCCCGCCATGCACAAGCAGCGTCTCGCCATCGCGGGCGAAGCCGCGCTCGAACACGTTGTGCCACACGGTGAACAGCGTTTCGGGCAGCGCCGCGGCCTGATCGAGCGGCATCCCTTCGGGCACCGGCAGGCAGTGCCCCGAATGCGCGAGGCAGTATTCAGCATAGCCCCCGCCCGAAACCAGCGCGCAGACCTGGGTGCCGACCATGGGCATAACCACCCCCGGGCCGGTCGCCACCACCTGCCCGGCGACTTCGAGACCGGGGATCGGCGAGGCGCCGGGTGGGGCGGGATAGAAGCCCTGGCGCTGGATCACATCGGGGCGATTGACCCCCGCGAACGCCACGCGGATCAGAACCTGATCGGGACCGGGAACCGGCACCGGGATCGTTTCGGGCCGAAGCACCTCGGGCGGACCGGCTTCGGTGAACCCGATCGCGGTCATAGTCTCAGGGATTTCGGCCATTTTTGCCCCTTCTGTGCCCCGTATGTCACAGTTGCCGTTGCCTAGCCGTGCACCCGCTTGACAGCAAGCGCGCTTGAGGGGGATGTTGCAACGCAATGGACCCGGACGATCTGCCCCGCCCCCGAGGCGATGCCGCAAGCAAGCTGGCGGGCGAATTGCTCGATCCCTATTCGGTCGACGAACTCAACACCCGGATTCAGCAGCTTGAAGCCGAGGTGGTGCGGATCGTCGCCCACCGTGACAAGGCCAAGGCCCATCGCGTTGCCGCCGATGCCCTGTTTGGCGGTTCGAAGACGCTCCGCAGTCCCGATACACCGTGATCGACTGGGCCGCCCTTTGCAACGCCGGGGCGGCTTCCCATATTCCGATCACACACCGTGCGCTTGCCGCGCCGACCGTCGGGAAGGCCGGAGTTGCGCAAGCTTTTGTTAACCGTATTTCTTCATACCTCATCTTTCGAGGTCGTTGAGGCGCGAGCCGGAAAGTACCGCGATGCCCAGTTTCGCCCAGTCGCTTGAAAAGACCCTCCACGCCGCGCTCGGCAATGCGTCCGACCGCAGCCACGAATACGCCACGCTCGAGCATCTGCTGCTCGCGTTGATCGACGACGCCGATGCCAGCCAGGTGATGACCGCGTGCGGGGTCGACCTTGGCGATCTGGGCGACGTGGTGAAGCAGTACCTCGACCAGGAATACGAATCGCTCAAGACCAGCGACAAGGCCGATCCGGCGCCCACCGCCGGGTTCCAGCGGGTGATCCAGCGCGCGATCCTCCACGTCCAGTCGAGCGGCAAGGACACCGTAACCGGCGCCAACGTGCTGGTCGCCCTGTTCTCTGAACGCGATAGCTACGCGGTCTATTTCCTTCAGCAGCAGGACATGAGCCGCCTCGATGCGGTCAGCTATATCAGCCATGGCATCGGTAAGGGCGGCCGCCAGATCGAGTCCAAGGCCCCCAAGGGCGCCGAGAACGAAGGTCCGCAGGCCGAGGAAAAGGGCGGCGACAGCAAGGGCGATGGCAAGGGCGCGACCAAGAAGGATTCGGCGCTCGACCAGTTCACCGTCAATCTCAATGAAAAGGCGCTGGCGGGCAAGATCGATCCGTTGATCGGGCGCGGGCCCGAGGTCGACCGGACGATTCAGATTCTGTGCCGCCGGAGCAAGAACAACCCGCTTTACGTCGGCGACCCCGGCGTCGGCAAAACCGCTATCGCCGAAGGCCTGGCGCGCAAGATCGTCGAGGGCGAAGTGCCCGAGGTGCTGACCGAGGCGGTGATTTACAGCCTAGACATGGGCGCGCTCCTGGCGGGCACGCGCTATCGCGGCGACTTCGAGGAACGCCTCAAGCAGGTCGTCAACGAACTCGAGAAAATGCCCCACGCGGTGCTGTTCATCGACGAAATCCACACCGTGATCGGTGCGGGCGCGACCAGCGGCGGGGCGATGGACGCCTCCAACCTGCTCAAGCCCGCGCTGAGCGGCGGGACGATCCGCTGCATCGGCTCGACCACGTACAAGGAATTCCGCAACCACTTTGAAAAGGACCGCGCGCTGCTTCGGCGGTTCCAGAAGATCGACGTCAACGAGCCGACAATCGAGGACACGATCAAGATCCTGCGCGGACTGCGGACTGCGTTCGAGGACCATCACAAGGTCAAGTACACCCCCGACGCGATCAAGACCGCGGTCGAGCTTTCGGCGCGTTACATCAACGACCGCAAACTGCCCGACAAGGCGATCGACGTGATCGACGAGGTCGGGGCGATGCAGATGCTCGTCCCGCCGAACAAGCGCAAGAAAACGATCACCGCCAAGGAGATCGAGCTAGTGATCGCGACGATGGCGCGGATACCGCCCAAATCAGTCAGTTCCGACGACAAGAAGGTCTTGGAGCACCTCGATCGCGATCTCAAGCGCGTGGTTTTCGGGCAGGACGCCGCAATCGGCGTGCTCGCGACCGCGATGAAGCTGAGCCGCGCGGGGTTGCGCGAGCCAGACAAGCCGATCGGCTCGTTCCTGTTCAGCGGACCGACCGGCGTCGGCAAGACCGAAGTCGCGCGCCAGCTGGCCAGCATCATGGGCATCCCGCTCCAGCGTTTCGACATGTCCGAATACATGGAGCGCCACTCGATCAGCCGCCTGATCGGAGCCCCTCCGGGCTATGTCGGGTTTGACCAGGGCGGTTTGCTGACCGACGCAATCGATCAGCAGCCGCATTGCGTGCTGTTGCTCGACGAAATCGAAAAGGCGCACCCAGACCTGTTCAACATCCTGCTTCAGGTGATGGATAACGGGCGGCTCACCGATCACCACGGCAAGTCGGTCGATTTCCGCAACGTGGTGCTGGTGATGACCACCAATGCGGGTGCCAGCGACATGGCCCGTCAGGGCATCGGTTTCGGCGATACCAGCAAGGAGGACGCCGGCGAGGAAGCAGTCAAAAAGATGTTCGCACCCGAATTCCGCAACCGGCTCGATGCGATCGTGCCATTCGCCTATCTGCCGACCGGGGTGGTCAGCCGCGTGGTCGACAAGTTCATTCTCCAGCTCGAGCTCCAGCTGGCCGATCAAAACGTCCACATCCAGTTCGACAGCGATGCGCGCGAGTGGCTTTCCAAGCGCGGCTACGACAAGCTGTACGGTGCGCGCCCGATGGCCCGGCTGATCCAGGAAAAGGTCAAGCAACCGCTCGCCGAGGAACTGCTGTTCGGCAAGCTTGCCCATGGCGGCGAGGTGCACGTCAGTCTCAAGGACAATGCGCTGTCGTTCGAACTGACGCCTGCCCCGCCCAAAGTGGTCAAGAAGCGCCCGAGCAAGGCAAAGAAAGCCGCTTCGGCTCCGGAACCAAGTGAAGACAGCAGCGAATAGCGGCGGTTATCGTTGCGCCGATGTCGCCACGGCAGCGGGGGGGATTGTCTGGGCTACGAACCCAGGCATTTCCGCAGTCATTCCGGCCTGCCATTCTGCCAGCGTCAGGGTTTCGTCCGTGTTTCTATCGAAGCGGGCGAAGCGGGTGTTTGCGTTGGCGACCCATTCGCCCAAGGTCAGCTTTCCATCGTGATCGGCGTCGGCAGCTTCGATCAGCTTTTCGGACGACAGGTTCGGTCCGCGCCCGATCGCGGCGCGGGCGGCGTCCATTTCGGTGAGCGTGACCGCGCCGTCCTTGTCGAGATCCATCGCCTGGAAGATGGTTTGCGAGGCCCGCGCGTTTTCCGCCGAGGTGACCACCCCATCGCCGTCGCTATCCATCCCGGCAAAGCTCAGAAGCGGCTTGGTCGCGGCGGGATCGGCGACCGCAGCGGGAACCGGGGTCGCGGTAGCCGGCGCGGTTGCGGCGGTGTCTTGCGCTTCGGGACCGGTTTCCTTGCGATCGCAACCGGTCAGCGCCAACCCTCCCATCACCAGCGCGCAGACCCCCAGCGCGAGCGCCAGGGAGTCGGTCCGTGCCGCTCCGTTCCGTGCCTTGCGCATCTCAATCCCTTTAGCCAATCGCAGTCTGGGCCCATTCGCGGTGTGGTTTGGTACGATCCACCTTGCGGCGCCCATTGTGTAGTGCTGTGAACCTAGCGGGTTTGCCTTTGCTTGCAACGCCCTTGGCAGGATTTTGACCCGATTGGGAACGATGGGCGCGGCTGGTCGATTGAGCCGACGATGAGCTTGCCCTTCGCGTGGATCCGGCCCGAGCCGCACGGCATCCACGTCGTTCCTGCGGACGCCTGGGTCGATCCATCACGCCCAGCGGGGTTGGCGCTGGTCACCCACGGGCATGCCGATCACGCCCGCGGCGGTCACGACCGGACCGTCGCCACGCCCGAAACGCTGGCGATCATGAAGCTGAGGTATGCCACCGACGCTGGGGCGGCGCCGGTCGGATATGGTGAGACGATCCGGCTGCCGGGCGGGGTCGATGCGACCTACCTTCCCGCGGGCCATGTGCTCGGTTCGGCGCAAATTCTGCTCGAACACGCGGGCGAGCGGGTGATCGTGACTGGCGACTACAAGCGCCGTGCCGATCCCACTTGCCCGCCGTTTCAGGTGACCAGGTGTGATGTGTTCATCACCGAAGCGACTTTCGGCCTGCCCGTGTTCCGCCATCCGCCGATCGGCGAAGAGATTGCCAAGCTGCTCAAGGCGCGCGCCGACAATCCCGATCGCTGCGTGCTGATCGGCGCTTATGCGCTGGGCAAGGCGCAGCGAGTGATCGCCGAACTGCGCCTGGCCGGTTACGCCGAGCCGATCTGGCTCCACGGCGCGCTCGAGCGGATGTGCCGGTTATACGAGGAACT
>JANMQW010000409.1:0-2207 GCA_031370725.1 Novosphingobium sp. | reverse complement strand
TTCGCGAGGATGACGAATTAGGAAGTAAGCGAGGCGTACGCCCAGTCGAGCCACGGGCCGAGCGCCTCGATATCGGCGGTATCGACCGTTGCGCCGCACCAGATGCGCAGACCCGGCGGGGCGTCGCGATATCCGGCGATGTCGTAGGCGGCGCCTTCGGCTTCGAGCAGCGCGGCGAACTTCTTGATCAAATCCTCGTCTGCACCCTCGATCGTCAGGCACACCGACGTCCTTGATCGGCTCGCCGGATCGGCCGCGAGATGGCCGAGCCAGTCGCGCGTTGCCACGATGGCGTCGAGCGCTGCAGCATTGGCGTCGGACCTCGCGCGCAAGCCGTCCAGACCGCCCAGCCCGTTGGCCCATTCGAGCGCGAAAATCGCGTCCTCGACCGCCAGCATCGAAGGCGTGTTGATCGTCTCGCCCTTGAACACGCCTTCGGTCAGCTTGCCCTTGGATACCAGGCGGAACACCTTGGGCAGCGGCCAGGCGGGGGTATAACTTTCCAGCCGCTCGACCGCGCGCGGGCCTAGGATCAGCACGCCGTGCGCGCCCTCGCCCCCCAGCACCTTTTGCCAGCTGAATGTTGCGACGTCGATTTTCGCCCAGTCGATGTCATAAGCGAACACCGCGCTGGTCGCGTCGGCGAACGACAGACCTGCTCGGTCGGCGGAAATCCAATCGGCGTTGGGCACGCGGACGCCGCTGGTGGTGCCGTTCCAGGTGAACAGCACATCGTTCGACCAATCGACTTGGCGCAAATCGGGCAGCGAGCCATAATCGGCTCGGATCACGGTGGGATCGATCTTGAGCTGCTTGACCGCGTCGGTCACCCAGCCCTCGCCGAAGCTTTCCCACGCGAGCGCGGTCACCGGGCGCGCGCCGAGCATCGTCCACATCGCCATCTCGAACGCACCCGTGTCGGAACCCGGGACAATGCCGATGCGATGGGTATCGGGAAGCTGAAGTACGTCGCGCATCAGGTCGATGCACAATTGCAAACGCGTTTTCCCGATCTTGGCACGATGCGAACGGCCTAGAGATTGGGTCGCAAGCTTGTCGGCAGACCAGGTCGGCGGCTTGGCGCAGGGACCTGAAGAGAAGTACGGACGCGCCGGAAGGCGTGCCGGTTTAGGTACAGTCATGTAGTCTCTCCTTGCAGAGAGCTCGCGCGGCGTTGGGACCGCGTGGCCCGCCGTCGCACCTAATGCTGCGCCGCAGCATGTCAAGCGCGATCGGTGGATATGGGGATCAGCCGAGTTGGCCGATGTATCGGATCAAGTCCTCGCCGTGATCGCCCAGCGGGGGCATCGAGGCGAGGAATTCCTCCATCTTGCGTTCGCCCAGCCCGGTCAGACGAAGGAACTTGCGACGGCGGTCGGTCTTGTCGTCGATCCGTTCGACCAGGCCGAAGTGCAGCAGCCGATCGATGTGGCGCAAGGCGGTCGCCTCGGGCGCATGCGACGAGAGGCACGCCGATTTGATCGAGCGCAATTCGTTGGCCCGCGCGGCATAGGCCAGGTCAAGCAGGATGTCCCACGCCGGCTCGCCGAACAACTCAGCGGGCAAATAATTCGCCCGCCGACTGCGTTCGCGATGGATGTTGCGTGCCAGTACGCCCCATTGGCGGCGGTCGCCTCCTGCTCTGGCCGGAACGCCCGCCACCGCACCGTTCGGGTCGGTCAGCGACAGCATCGCCCGGGCCAGGGTGCGGATGCTGGTGAGCATCCCGGGACCGTCGTAGGATCGAACGAGCGGGCGGGCCTCTGCCGACGATGCGGTCGTGTCAAATTTCATGGCCGCGCCACCCGGCGTCAGACGGCAATCGGCAGTTCATCGAAACCGGCAAACTCATCGCTGCCTTCCAGGCACAGCCTGATAGCTTCGGCGCTGTGCCGGGCGTTCAGCTTGGTCAGGGCATTGGTGCGATGGATCTCGACCGTGCGCGGGCTGATCCCCAGGTCACGTCCGATTTCCTTGTTGGTCAGACCTTTGGCCATGCGCTCGACCACCTCGCGCTCGCGGGTGGAGAGCTTGGCGAGGCGCGCCTTGGCGGCGATCTGACGCATGAAGCGCGAACGCCTGAACACCGCCTCTGCCGAGACCTTTTCAATCGCGCGCGACAGGTGCAGTTCGTCGAATGGTAGCGGCAGATAATCAAGCGCGCCTTGCTTGATCGCTTCCACCGCCTTGGCGATCGAGGGGTTGGA
>JANMQW010000386.1:0-4333 GCA_031370725.1 Novosphingobium sp. | reverse complement strand
CCGAAGATCGACGAGTTTTTGAGCGGTGAGGCGCAGGACTTTTTCGGTGCGGTCAAGGCGGGTCTCGATGCGGCGGGCGTGAAATACCAGCGCGCGGAATCGCTGGTCCGCGGTCTCGACTACTACCGCCACACCGCGTTCGAGTTCGTCACCGACCGGCTGGGTGCGCAGGGGACCGTGCTCGGCGGCGGTCGCTACGATGGGCTGATGGAGACATTGGGCGGGCCGCATACCCCGGCGGTTGGGTGGGCCGCAGGGATCGAGCGGCTGGCGATGTTGGTGGGGGAGGGAATTGGAAAACCCGACATCTTGGACGTCATTCTTGCAGTTGAAAACGATGGTGCTTTGAATTCGGCTTTGCGATCCATTGCCGCAATAAGAATGGCTGGCATGTCCGCCGACCTCATTGCGACTGGTTCGCCGCGCAAACGTTTTGACAAGGCCGCGAAAGTTAACGCCAAGGTTTTCATTGGTCTCGATGTTCGTGACGGGCGTGTAATCTGCAACATCCGCGCCGCATCCCCGTCTGCGGAACTGACCCAAGTTCAGTCGATCTTGGACTCGATCGGCAATCCATGAATTGCGATCCCCCCCATCCCGTCACCCCGGCGAAGGCCGGGGCCTATCCAACCTGTCGTCGTTGCATGTCGGTCGGTTGGTTGGACCCCGGCCTTCGCCGGGGTGACGGGGTGTGTTTTGTCAGGGGTATGGCGTGACCATCTCCGACGCCCGCCTCGCCCAGATTGCCGAACGGTTTGCGCAGCTTGAAGCGCGGCTCGCGTCAGGCACGCTCGAAGGCTCAGAGTTCGTTTCCGCCTCGCGCGACTACTCCGAACTCGAACCCGTCGCCCGCGCCGCCGCGGCGGTGCGCGAGATGCGCGGTGAACTGGCCGAACTCAGCGCGATCAGCGATCCCGACCCCGAGATGCGCGCGCTGGTCGCCGACGACATCGCCCGGCTCGCCGCCGAACTGCCCGAGGCCGAGCAGGCGCTCGCCATCGCGATGCTCCCGCGCGATTCGGCCGATGCGCGCCCGGCGATGCTTGAAATCCGCGGCGGGACCGGGGGCGACGAGGCGGCGTTGTTCGCGGCCGACCTGTTCCGGATGTACGAGCGGTTTGCGCAGGATCGTGGCTGGAAGGTCGAGGTGATCTCGGCCAACGTCAACGATCTGGGCGGCTAAAGGAAATCGTCGCCAACATCGCCGGGACCGGGGTGTTCGCGATGCTGAAATACGAAAGCGGGGTCCACCGCGTTCAGCGCGTGCCCGTCACTGAGAGCGGCGGGCGGATCCACACCAGCGCCGCGACCGTCGCGGTGCTGCCCGAACCCGACGAGGTCGATGTCCAGATCGACATGAACGACGTCAAGATCGACATCTACCGCGCATCGGGCGCAGGCGGTCAGCACGTCAACACCACCGATTCCGCGGTGCGCCTGACCCACCTGCCGACCGGCCTCGTGGTGATCCAGCAGGACCAGCGCAGCCAGCACAAGAACAAGGACAAGGCGATGCAGGTGCTGCGTACGCGGCTGTACGATCTGCGCCGCGCCGAGGCGCATGGGGTCGAGGCCGAAGCGCGCAAGGCGATGGTAGGATCGGGCGACCGCTCCGAACGCATTCGCACCTACAACTTCCCCCAAGGGCGGGTGACCGATCACCGCATCGGGATGACTCTGCACCGGCTGCCCGAAATCCTCGAAGGCCCGGGGCTGGGCGAACTGATCGACGCGCTGATCGCCGAGGACCAGGCCAAGCGGCTGGCGGCGATCGGGTGATTTTGGGAAGGCCGGTGGATGATCCTTCGACAGGCTCAGGATGAGCGGGGGTTGGGTAATGCGGATTCAAACAAACTCCGCTCATGCTGAGCTTGTCGAAGCACGCTCACAGACAGCCACAATGACTGTCGCGCTTGGCATCCGCGAGGCCGCCGAGGTTCTTGCCGCGGTTTCCGACACCCCCCGGCTCGACTCCGAGCTGCTGATGGCACATGTGCTGGGCGTATCGCGCACGACGATGTTGCTCAACACGATGCGCGACCCGGTTCCCGCCGGGATTGCCTCGCTTGTTTTGCGCCGTCTCAAGCACGAACCCGTTGCCTACATCCTGGGCGCGCAGGAGTTCTATGGGCTTGAGCTGATTGTCACCCCCGATGTGCTGATCCCGCGCGGCGATTCTGAAACACTGATCGAGGCGGCGCGGATCGCGTTGGCTGGCACCCCGCCCGCGCGCATTCTCGATCTCGGGACCGGATCGGGGGCGTTGCTGCTCGCCGCGCTCACCTTATGGCCCGCTGCGCAGGGGGTGGGGATCGACCGCTCGCTCGGCGCGGTGGCGGTCGCCGCAGCCAACGCCGGACGGCTCGGTTTGGCCGCGCGTGCGCGCATCTTCCACGATGATTGGTCCCGCCCGGGCTGGGCCGATGCGCTTGGCCGGTTCGACCTGATCCTCGCCAACCCGCCCTATATCGAGGACGATGCCGCGCTCGCCTGCCAAGTGCGCGGACATGAACCGGCAGGCGCGCTTTTTGCAGGGGCTGATGGCCTGGATGCCTACCGCGTTTTGATGCCGCAGTTGGTCAACCTGCTCAAACCGTGCGGTCTTGCGATCGTCGAAATCGGCGCGACCCAGGGCGATACCGTGAGCCGGCTCGGCGCCGCTGCGGGGTTGGCGGCCACCCTCCACCGCGATCTCGCCGGGCGCCCCCGAGCACTCGCGCTTTGTTTGAAGAAGGCATCTGGCAAGAAACCGCTTGGCAAGCCGGGCGATCCGCATTACTTCGAATCCAAGCCAGCAGGTGGATGACACGCTCCCGCTCGCCAGGCCCACTCCACCATTTGCAGCAGCGCACGGGCCAGCGCCCCGCTCCGCAACGCAGATGAGGGACTCTTGCGATGCCGAGTGGCGCGTGAGGGGGTGTTTCGCGACCGGTCCGGCCCATCGCCGTCCGCTCGCTCCAGCCAGAGGACGAGGCTGTCTTGAACAATAACAGCAACAACAACAATCGTAACAACAGCAACAACAACCGGCGCCGCGGGCGGGGCAACAACAATCGCCCGCAGGGTGGTGGTCAGCAGCTCAACCGGATTGACAGCCGGGCGCGCGGCAACGCGCCGCAGATGCTCGAGAAATACCGCAAGCTGGCGCAGGACGCGCACCTCAACGGCGACCGCGTCCAGGCTGAGTATTACCTCCAGTTTGCCGATCACTATTTCCGCGTCAGCGCCGATACCCGCGTCCGCCAGGACGAGCAGCGCGGCGGACGCCGCGACGAAAATTCCGGCGAGGGCGGCGGCTACGATCAGGGCGACGAGAACGAATTCGGCAACGAAAACGATATCCCCGGCTTCGACCAGCCTATGAACTATCGCCGCGAAGAACCGCGCGAGCCTAAGGAGCCCCGGGAAAATCGCGAGCCGCGTGAAACGTTTCAGCAGCGCCCGGCCGACGACGCCCGTGAGGCACGCGGCTATGAACAGCGCGGGCCGCAACGCCCGCGTGGCGATACCGCGCAACCGGTCGCCGAAGCTTCCGAACCGGAGGGTGGCCAGAGCGAACCTTCCGGCGGCAATCCGTTCGTCCGCAACACCCGCGGCCTGCGTCCGCGGCGTGAGCGAGTGGAGCGCCCGGCGCGTGAGCAGAACACCGACAGTGACGAACCATTGGGGCTCGACCCGTCGATCCTGCCCCCGGCGATTACCGAAGGGCGCGCCGCGGTTATTGAGGACGCAGCCGAGGAAGCGCCGGCTCCGCGCCGCCGCGGTCGTCCGCGCAAGGTCCCGATCGTCGATGGCGGCGAATCGCTCGAGGTGGTGACGAACTGACATCGCGACGCGCGACCTGGTAATCCCGGTGCTGCTGCGCCGCCCCCGCTTGATCGCCGTGCTCGCCGGGCTGGTCTCGGCCACCGGGTTTGCGCCGCTATCGTGGTGGCCCGCGACGCTGGCCGCGCTGGCGGTGCTGCTCCATTTGATCGCCACCGCCCCCGACTGGAAGCGCGCGGGGCTGATCGGCTGGCTGTTCGGGGTGGGGCACTTCACGTTTGGCAACGGCTGGATTGCCACCGCATTCACCTATCAGGCCGAAATGCCCGCCTGGCTCGGCTGGATCGCGGTGGTTTTGCTCGCGCTGTACTTGGCAGTCTATCCGATGCTGGCGGTGGTGGGGGCGTGGTTCATCGCCCGGCGTGGCGGCGGATGGGCGTTGGTGCTCGCCTTCGCCGCGCTGTGGACGATCTCCGAATGGCTGCGCAGCTGGGTGTTCACGGGGTTCGTGTGGAACCCGCTGGGGATGGTGACGCTGGGGCCATGGCAACGCCCCGGTCTCGCGCTG
>JANMQW010000351.1:0-4803 GCA_031370725.1 Novosphingobium sp. | reverse complement strand
GCTGCTTGCCGCGCCGCTCGCCTCGTGCGGAACGGATCGCGGAGAGGACGAACTGATGCGCCGCGTTGCCCAGGCCGACGAGGCCGCGAGCAAGGCCGAGGCTTCGGCCAAACGCGCCGAGGCCGCCGCAGCCCGGCTTGGCGCGGGCAGCTCCAGCGACGAAAGCGAAAGCCCGCGGCCCGCAGAAACCGTGGTCGAAGAAGGCCCGGCAGCCGAGCCGGATTATGGCAAAGGCACCGATCCGGTACCGACCGACGGCTGAATAACCTCGCAGTTTCGACAAGCGCGCGGCAATCCGCTATCGCCCGCGTCGAACCAGCAGCAAGGCCGCCCGACGATGCCAGCCCCTCAACTTCCCGCCGTGTTCGTTCTCAACGGCCCCAACCTCAACCTGCTCGGCAGGCGCGAGCCGGAGATTTACGGTAGCGACACGCTCGACGACATCGCCGGGCGGCTTGAAGATCGCGCCCGCACGCTGGGGCTGACGATCGACATGCGTCAGTCGAACCACGAAGGCCACCTGGTCGACTGGCTGCACGAGGCGCAGGCGAGCGAGGCCAAGGCCGTGCTGCTCAACGCCGCGGCGTTCACCCACACCAGCGTTGCCTTGTATGACGCGATCAAGGCTATCTCCACCCCGGTGATCGAGGTCCACCTTTCCAACCCGCACGCGCGCGAGGCTTTCCGGCATGTCAGCTATGTCGGGATGGCGGCCAAAGCCACGATCGCCGGGTTCGGCGCGGCGAGTTATGTGCTCGCGCTGGAGGCAGTCGCGGGGTTCTGACGGGGGTTGCCAGTCCGCGCTGCCCCGCGCATAGCTGCGGCTTCAACTGACACCTCGAGGACCAATGGGCGACGACAAGCACGGCCGCGACGCGGCGATGGCGATCGATACCGCGCTGGTGCGCGAGCTGGCTGAAATGCTGGCCGAAACCGGCCTGACCGAGATCGAGGTCGAGGACAACCACCGCAAGATCAGGGTTTCGCGCGCGGCACCTGCCGCTGCGGTGGCGCAGTATGCGGCCCCGGCGGCGGCGGCTCCGGCCCCGGCTGCTCCAGCCGAGTCCGCAAAACCGGCTGCTCCCGATCACACCAACGCGGTCAAATCGCCGATGGTCGGCACGGTCTATCTCTCGGCCGAGCCGGGCAGTGCGGCGTTCGTGAGCATCGGCCAGACGGTCAACGAAGGCGATACGCTGGTGATCGTCGAAGCGATGAAGGTAATGAACCCGATCGTCGCGCCCACCTCGGGCACGGTCAAGGCGATCCTGGTCGAGAACGCGCAGCCGGTGGAATACGACCAGCCGCTGGTTGTGATCGCCTAGCTCCGTGGCGATCAAGCGGCTTCTCATCGCCAACCGCGGCGAAATCGCGCTGCGCATCCACCGCGCCGCGCACGAAATGGGGATCGAAACGGTCGCGGTGCATTCGACCGCCGATGCCGATGCGATGCACGTGCGATTGGCCGATCACGCCGTCTGCATCGGGCCACCCGCAGCGCGAGACAGCTATCTCAACGTCGCCGCGATCATCTCTGCCGCCGAGATCACCCGCGCCGACGCGATCCACCCCGGCTATGGCTTCCTCAGCGAAAACGCCCAGTTCGCCGAGATCGTCGAGGCACACAATCTGTGCTGGGTCGGCCCCAAGCCCGAACATATCCGCACGATGGGCGACAAGGTCGAGGCCAAGCGCACCGCTGGCAAGCTGGGACTGCCGCTGGTGCCGGGTTCCGACGGCGCGGTCTCCGATCCGGCCGAAGCGGCGAAGATTGCAGCCGAGATCGGCTATCCGGTGATCATCAAGGCCGCGTCGGGCGGCGGCGGGCGTGGGATGAAGGTGTGCGAAGGCCCCGAGACGCTCGAAACGCTGATCAAGCAGGCCGGCAGCGAGGCCAAGGCCGCGTTCGGCGACGATACCGTCTATCTCGAAAAGTACCTCGGCAACCCGCGCCACATCGAATTCCAGGTGTTCGGCGACGGCAACGGCAACGCCATCCACCTCGGCGAACGCGATTGCTCGCTCCAGCGCCGCCACCAGAAGGTGCTCGAAGAGGCCCCCTCGCCCGTGATCGGCGCCGCCGAGCGCGACCGGATGGGCGGCATCGTCGCCAAGGCGATGGCCGGCATGGGCTATCGCGGCGCAGGCACGATCGAGTTCCTGTGGGAAGACGGCGAGTTCTATTTCATCGAAATGAACACCCGCCTCCAGGTCGAGCACCCCGTGACCGAAGCGATTACCGGGGTCGATCTGGTGCGCGAACAGATCCGCATCGCCGAGGGCAAGCCGCTGTCGGTGCGGCAGGAGGACATCGTCTTCTCAGGCCACGCGATCGAATGCCGGATCAACGCCGAAGACCCGTTCACGTTCGTCCCCTCGCCCGGGCTGGTCACCAACTATCATGCCGCAGGCGGGATGCACGTGCGGGTCGATAGCGGGCTTTACGCGGGATACCGCATCCCGCCGTACTACGATTCGATGATCGCCAAACTGATCGTCTATGGCCGGACGCGAGAAGGCTGCATCATGCGATTGAGGCGAGCGCTGGAGGAAATGGTGGTCGAGGGCGTCAAGACCTCGATCCCCCTCCACCAGCGCCTGCTGAGCGAGCCCGATATCCTCAACGGCGACTATTCGATCAAGTGGCTAGAGGACTGGCTGGCGCGGGAGAGGGCTTGAACTCGATCTGCCAAATATTGCCATTATCGGAATTCTTGCTATATTGACTTCGCAGCAATCGTGAGGACCGCCATGGCAACGACCGCCCCGAGCGAGCACAAGCGCGTTCCCCTGACCCAGTTTCACAACGCCACCGGCGAATTTCTCGATCAAGCCATGCGCGCGCCGATCATACTGACCAGCCATGGGCGGCCCCGCCAGATCGTTGCCGATCATGCCTATGTCACACGGATCGAGGCGATCGCTCGGGGCAAAATCCTCGAAGCGCTCGATATCGAAACGCACTTGTCTGCCGACATGCCAGAGGCACTGCGCGCCCGAATTCTCGCCAACCTTCCTTCGGCCGAGGAGATCGCCAATGGCCGCTGGAACGACGAAGACTGAACTTCCGCGCCCCGGCGACATCCTGCGCTACGTCTACCTGTTCCACCACGAAAGCCGTGACCGCGACGAAGGCGTCAAGGAACGCCCGGTGGTGGTGATTGACGCCGATCCTTCCACGCGACGTGTCGCGGTTGTGGCTGTGACCACCAAAGGCGAAAGAAATCCCGGAGCGATCGCGTTGCCCGACGCGGTTGCCTCAGCTGCCGGGTTGAGCCGGGGTTCTGCGGTGGTAGTGAACGAATACAACGCCTTTACCTGGCTCGGCTTCGACATCCGCCCCGTTGCGGGTGGCTTTGTCACCGGGCGGTTACCGCCCGGTTTCGCGCACAAGGTGCTGACTGCCGCCGCGACCGGCGGCGCGGTTGCTGTCGAGCGGGATTGAATTCGATTGCGATTGCTGGCGAGTTTGGGGTGGGGTGCGGACTGGCGGCTTTCACCTGGCAAATTGCGAAAGCTGCCGTTGCGCGTTGCTCAGGCGCTCGTCTATTCGACGCCAGCAATTTGCTACGCCTGTTTGAAGGGGTGAGGGATGGTTTCTGTTCAATTAGAAACAGAGCGGCTCATTATGCGTCTCCCCGTCGAAACCGACCTCGACAGCTGGGTAGCTTTTGACAGTGATGAGCGAGCAACTGAGTTCTTTGGGGGTCCAAAGAGTCGGGCTGCATCATGGGAGATGCTATCGTCTGTGGCTGGGATGTGGGCGTTACGTGGTTGCGGCCTTTTCAATGTCTCTGAGAAAGGCTCGGGGCGCTGGATTGGACGCGTAGGTCCTTGGAAACCAGAAGGAGCGACCGCAGAAATTGGGTGGGCGATCCTTCCTTCTGCATGGGGCCAGGGATATGCCACTGAAGGCGCACGAGCAGCGATTGACTGGGTGATCGACAGCCTTGGCTGGACGCAAATATGTCACTGTATCGATGCAGAGAACGCTGCGTCGATAAGAGTAGCCGAGAAATTAGGTGCTCGGTGGCTGCGCGCAGATCATGACGCGCATGGAAAGCCGACTCAGGTTTACGGTCAAGCTTCCGAGCAGTGGCGGGCAAACAACACCAATTAGATGTCAGCTTTTAGGCCGCCTGCCTTGACGCTAGAATGACTGAAAAGCTGTCGAACTGAGATCTCGCAAGTCGATAGTGGAGTCAGCCGTTTTGCAGTGCGCGAGATAAGTCATCTCGCAATTCACGCAACCTGATGGCAGTTTCCCCGGCCATTGCAGCACCTGCTGGCCGATCGATTTCCTCGCCCCCCCGCTCAACCACCGCAGCTACTGCAACCTTCGCCCCCTTCGCACCCAACGCCTGCCGCGCCCCACGAATGGTAAACCCCTCATGGTGCAGCAGCCGGTCGATCTCTGCGATCAGCGCCACGTCGCTCGGGCGGTAATACCGCCGCCCGCCCGCGCGCGTCAGCGGCTTGAGCATCGGGAACTGTTCTTCCCAATAGCGCAGGACGTGCTGCTTGACTCCCAACACCTGGGCGACCTCGCCGATCGTGCGGAAGGCTTCGGGGTCTTTGCCGTCGGCAAAGCTGAAGGGGACCTGGTCACTCATCCAGAGGCGCAGATGCGGTCCTTGAGCATCTGGCTGGCGCGGAAGGTCAGGACGCGGCGCGGGGTGATCGGGACTTCGACCCCGGTCTTCGGATTGCGCCCGACGCGCTGCGCCTTGTCGCGCAAAATAAATGTGCCAAAGCCCGAGATCTTGACGTTCTCACCCTCAGACAGCGCCATGCACATGTGCC
>JANMQW010000345.1:0-9323 GCA_031370725.1 Novosphingobium sp. | reverse complement strand
TCCTCCCAGAGCAAGCCGCCGATCCAGGAACCAGCGCTGTTTGACTTCAACAGCAGACCGTCCAATGTTGTTTTGCGCGAAAAGGTTGGCCGATGAAGCTCTTCAAGGTCCTTGTCCCCGCTGTACTGTGGAGCCTGCCGACCCCGGCCTGCGCGACGATCAGGGCGGTGTTCGTCGGCATCGATGCCTATGCGTTTTCGCAGAAGCAGAACCCCAAATCCGACTTCAAGGACCTGCACGGCGCGGTCAACGATGCGCGCACCATGAAGGAAACGCTGCGGGCAAAGTATGCACTTGATTTCGACCGTGACGACGATCCCAAGTGCGCCACCGCGAACGCCCTGTCGATCACGCTGGTCAACGAATGCGCGACGCGCAAGGCCATCTTCGATGCCTGGCGCAAACAGATCGCCGCCTCCGCCCCGGGCGATACGCTGGTGCTATATTACGCTGGACACGGCTCGCAATACGTCGAAAACCAAGTTTTCGATCAGCCCAGCGGCTTCAACGATACCATTCTGCCCCACGATGCCCGCAACCCGAAATCCAGCGCAGCGCTTGGCGGCGAGATCCTCGATCGCGAGATCAAGGAGGTGATCGACAGCGCCACCGCCAAAGGCGTCAATGTGGTAAGCATCTTCGATTCCTGCCATTCGGGCACGATTACGCGCGATGGTCCGGCGGACGGAGAAAGTCGTTCGGCACCGCGCCGGGCTGCGCACGGGTTGGTTCCGGTCGGCTTTCCTACTCCTCCCGGCCCCGGCGGAGGCTACCGCGTCCATTTCGCCGCTTCCGCCGATGGCGAGGAGGCGCGCGAGGTGGGCACCCTCGGCAAGCGTTCGGGCGTATTCACGACCGCCCTGGCCGAAGCCTTTAGGGCCATGCCGGACGCCGCGTTTGCCGATATCGCAACCGAGGTCCGGCTGAAAGTCGCGGAGCGCGGCAACATCGCACAGCACCCCCAGGCCGAAGGCGCGCTCAACGCATCGATGGGCAAGGCAGAACGCCGCGTGCCGCTGTTCGATGTCAGCACCAGCGGTGGGCGCATCTGGATCGGGGGTGGGCGGCTGGTTGGCGTTTCACCGGGTTCTACTTTCGCGCTCTATGCCACGACAACCGACGCGCTAGGCGACGATCCCAAACCTTTGGCCGAGGGCAAAGTCGGCGAGGTCGAGGCGACCCGCGCCGTACTCGAGTTCGCAGGCGCAACCATCCCCAAGCTTCTCCCCAAAGCCGTCGCGCGCGAAACGCAGCACGCCTTCGGCGTACAGGTGCTGCTCGTCCGCAACGGCGCCGCTCCCAGCGACCAAGCGGCCTTGTCTGGCATGCTGGCAACGATCGACTTCGTCCGCGTGGGAGAGCCCGCCATGCTGGCGATCGTTCCCGCATCGGGCGAATACAAGCTCGTCGGCAACGATGGGGTGTCGATCGCCGCGCTCGGCCCGGTTGGCGCTGCGGATTTCGCCGCGCGCCTGCGCAACGCTCTGCAAAAGGTGGCACGCGTCCAGATGCTGCTGTCGTTGCGCACCGATGCGTCGCGCGCCGATACCCGGTTTTGCATCGGCAACGATCTTGATGCCAACGCCTTTGCGTGCAAGCCGACGGATCAGTCCAACGGGCCAGTGCTCAAATTGGGCGAGAAGGCCAAACTGATTGCGGTCAACCGTGCCTCCAAACCCCGCTTCATCTATGTTTTCGCGATCGACGAGACCTATGCCGTCAATTTGGCGCTTCCGGATGGGCAGGGCACGGATCAAGCGGTTGCCGCGGACCGGCCGCGCGTTGGGTTCGGAACACCCGATAAGAAGGGAAGGCTCACCTTCCTGACAATTTCGAGCACCGATCCGATCAAGCCCAGCGTGCTGGAGCAAAGCGGGGCAGGCGCGCGCGACGCGGCGGCGTGCGGGGTGTCGGCGCTCACCAGGCTGTTGTGCTCTGCCCAGCGCGGAGCACGCGATCCGTCGGTTCCTAGCGTCGGCAACTGGACGGCTACCGTCACTTCGGCAATGATCAAGTAGGGGGATTGGTGATGCGGTATTTTATTGCACTTGCGGCTTTCCTGCCAGCCATGAGCGCCCAGGCGCAGGATACACCGCCTCCGCCGGTCGAAAACCCTGCCCCGCAACCCGAAGCCGTTCCCGACGAGGATGGCGAGGACGGCGAGGGCCGGATCGTAGGAGGGCACGCCGCCAAGCTCGACAACGCGCTGTGGCAGGCGCAAATTTTTGCCAAGGGCGACGCCGAGTATACCCCCGACGAAATCGCCAAGGATTGTCCCGATCAAAAAGCGAGCAATTGCGGGCGCAGCGATGGGCCTAGCAAGTTTCTGTTTCTCAAAGACAAGTGGGAACTCAGCCATCGCTGCGGTGGAGTTTTGATCGCGCCCCAGTGGATCCTTACCGCGGCACACTGCGCGAAGTTGCCTCGCGCGGGAAACCTGCTCGAGCAGCGCGGCGTCCGGCTCGGCACGTTGAATCTAAGCGGCGGCGGGCGCACCTACCGGATCGAACGCGTCGCCATCCACGGGGATTATGACGCGGCCAAGCATATCCACGATGTCGCGCTGATGCATATCATCCCCGATGGTAAACCCGTGCCCAGAGGCGCCAGCTTCGTTCCCAGGCGCATCCGCTTGCTTGGCAGCAAGCCAAGCGATCTGGATCTCTTGGACAATCCGTTCGTAACCGTCACCGGTTGGGGCCTGACGGGCGCGCGCGACAAGTCGATGACGCGCGCGAGCGACGGGAGCATCAACCGCAAATCGCAGCAACTGATGGAAGTGGGCCTGAAGATCATGCCCGGAACGGCCTGCGCAGCACGACCGAATTATCGCAGCGCGCTGATTTCCGAAGTCCTCTGCGCGGGATCGAGCAATGGCGACGATTCGTGCAACGGCGACAGCGGCGGCCCGATGACCCGCGCAGAGGGCACCGAGCGGGTCCTGGTCGGACTGGTCGCATTCGGCGACGGCTGCGGGATGAAGGGCGTGCCGGGGCTTTACGCCAACGCTTCAGCGTACTCCAAATGGATCGCCGACGCTATGAAGAACGCGCCGCCGGGCACAGTTAAAAGGTACCCGCCGCCCAAAATCAAGAGATAGTCAAGACTGAGATCCGGCGGGAATCCTTTTTCACTTACTTGGTGTCGTCACCGGTCTTGTCATCACCGCCGGTCTTGTCGTCACCGCCGGTCTTGTCGTCACCGCCGGTCTTGTCGTCGCCACCGGTCTTGTTGGCACCCGCGGCGGCTGGAGCCATGGCGTCTGCGGGGGCTGCCGCCGCGTCTGATGCTGCAGCATCCGCCGCTTCGGTATCGGCGGGCTTCGGGCCGCAGGCGGCCAGCGCCAATGCCAGCGATGCTATCGATGTGAGTACAACTACCTTGCGCATATCCGGACTCCCCCTGGTTGAAGACGACAGGCTAGGCGAAACCGACCTGCTTTAGCAAACCCGAAAATTCCGGACGTTTTCGCAAGGCATCGATCAGCGGATCGGTCTTGATCAGCACCAGGCCGGGGTCGCCCGTTTCGGCTGCCCTGAGCAATGCCGCCATCCCCCGGTCGGTTTCCCCCCACTGCGCGAGGACCTGCGCCTGCTCGTACAGCGCGCTGGTCCCGAACTCGCTTTCGATCCTGCGTAGCGCCGATTGCGCTTTCGCCATGTCGCCCAGGCGCTGCGCGACCATCGCCTCGCCCGTCAGGCGACGCAGATCGCTTTTCTCGGCGGCGACAAAGCGGGCGGCTTCTTTGACCCGACCCATCATCAGTTGATTGAAGGCGATTGCCGCGTTGGCTCCGTTCAGCTGGGGATTGAGAACCAGCGCCCGTCGCAGCGCGGCGATCGATTCGGGATAGCGGCGTGCGGCGAATTCGACGGTGCCGGTCGATCGCTGCGCCAAGGCGTTGAGTGGGTCGAGCTTCGCCGCGCGGAAGATCGCGGTCCTGGCCTTGTCGAATTCGCCGGCAAAGGCGCAATACGATGCATACCGCGTCAAAACGTCGGATTGACCCTGGCCAAGCCGGGCCGATCTCTCGAACGGCGCCCGTGCGGCCCGCACGTTCCGCCGGCCGAACAGCGTCGCATAGCCTAGCGCCGAGTAGGCATCGGCAAGATCTGGATCCAGCGCCAGCGATTTCCGGGCGACCGCGATCGCGTTGTCGAACGTGGCGGCGCGCGCATTACCGTCGAGATACAGGTTGGCTAACGCGGCGAGCGTGCGCGATTGCGCCGACCACGCCGCGGCATAGCCCGGGTCGAGCGCCGTCGCCTCTTCATACTTGGTCAGGGCGTCGCGCGCGCTCTCTTCGCCCGACGAAAGTTGGTAGAGCGCGTTGCCCTTGAGATAGGCGTCGTAGGCGGCAAAATTCGCGGTTCCGTGTTTCTGGTTCTCTCCTGGTTTGCGCGAGAGCTCGACCGACAAGGCGGACGCGACTGCCTGGGCGATCTCGTCCTGCACCGCGAAGACATCGGCGAGCGGGCGATCGAATCTTTGCGACCATGTGCTGAAGCCGCTGTTGCCCTCGGTCAGTTCAACCGAGACCCGGACCATATCGCCCGACTTGCGGATGTTGCCGTCGAGCAGGTGCGAGACCCGCAGCTTGCTTGAGATTGTCTTGGCGTCCTCGTCGCTTTTGCGAAAGCTTTCGGACGAGGTTTGCGCGGCTACTTGGAGCATCGGATTGCGCGCCAGTTCGGAACGGATTTCGGCGGCCACGCCGTCCGAGAAGTAAGCCTCGCGCGGGTCGCCGCTGAGGTTGGCGAACGGCAGGACCGCGATACTGTTGGTGTTGCGCGTCCCACCGAACAGACCACTCCACCATGAGGCCCCGGCCCCGGCAATGGCGAGGCCACCCACGACGGCGATGACCACTCGCCGATCAACGCCGGGTGTCGCCGCCGTCGCGCGCGGTGCCGGGCGATGATCTTCGTCATGAAGCGCGGCAATCGCGGCGATCACGCTGGCCATGGGCGATTCGCCCGCGCGGTGTTTGGCGGCGCGCGCAAGGTCGATAGTCTGGAACTGGCCGAACCCGAGCGGTGGCGGCGTCCCGTCGATCGATACGGGGATCAGGCAATGACGATTGCGACCGTGGGTGGCCTCGTCATGCACCCAATGCGAATTGACCGAAACTTTCGACCACAGCACGACGACCGCCTTCGCTCCATCGAGCGCGGTCTCGGTTGCCTGGAAGTAAGCCTCGCCGCCCCCCAGCAGGCCATCCCACCACACCGAATACCCGGCATCCGCGATCGCTTTGATGAGCGGCAAAGCACGCTTCTGGTCGTCGCGCGAATAGCTGACAAATACGGTAGCTGGCTGGCCCCGCGATCCGGTCGGTGCCCCCTCGCTCGTCATGGTGCGGTTCGCCGCTCCCTTTCCCCGATCATGACTGACACCTTATGGCTAAATTGCGGTGCCAACAAGGTTATTGGTCAACCGCTCAAGGGTTTGTTCCAACCGATCCGCGCGCCACCGCGTCAGCATCCTGACCAAACCTGGCTTCATGGATTTCGATCAAACAGGCACCGCGATGTGCTTTCCGCCAAATACCGCCTGCCAATTCTCGATCTCGGCGAAGACGATATCGTCCGTCGCATGAGCAAGTTCGGCAACCCTGCCGTATTGGAGTTCGGCTTCGGGTGCCGTGGCAAGGAGGGAAATACGCGCGTGGACCAGTTCGAGCTTTTCGGCGGTTACTTCGGAAATGGCTGCAAAGCGTTCAAAATCCCCGAAATAGCGGATCCCGGCGATGCCGGCACCAAAAGTCGGAAACAGCACGCCCAGGACGGTGAACGTTTTCGAGGCATGGTCGACCAGCTCGGCGCTGATCCAGCCCTGCGCTGAAGCCCCGCGCAGCCCGAGATAAAGCGATACCGAGGCCACCGCGAGCTGGAACAGGAAGGTCGAAAAGCGGTCGAGATTGTGATGCACCGTGGTCAGGCGTTTCGCCTTGCCGAAATGATAGTCGCGCTGGCTGGTGACATGGGCATCGAGCAGGTTCGTGAGGGCCGCGCGCAAATAGGCAGACGTTACATTTGTCTTGGGAAGGCCGACATCGCGCAGTGCGTGGCGCACGTAAAACTCCGGCCAGCTCGTTTCGGCCCCCTGCGGCCAGCGACCCGGCGCGCGCGCGGCACCCAGCACTAGCAGCAAGGGTGCGTGCCGCAGATACTCAGCAACCCGCCGCGTTTCGAACCAACGTCCGTGCCAGCGCTTCTTCTGGCCAAGCCAGGTGATCAGCAAAATCGCCGAGAGCAGCGCCAGTTCGAACAGCGCGAACGCCCATTTGCCCTGGGGCCCGACAAACGGAAGATAGAGCACACCACCCACGATCGCGAGACTGGAGAGAATGAAGTTGACGATCATCCCCCCGCGATAGGCATCCGACAGCCACGATGAAACACCGTCTGCCCAGGCAAAGCGGCGCGATACGCCGACTTCGACTTTGCGAGTAAAATCGGCATCCGCACCGGGAAGCGCTCCGGCCGCGGCCAGCATCGCAGCCCCGCTTCCCGCCCCAAACGCTTCGGGTGTCTCATAGCTCTGACGCAAGCTGCGGAATCTCGATCGCGGCGACGGCCCGCCGAACAGCGACTCAATCCGGCGATAGGCGTGGGTCAGCCGGTGGCTCACGCTGCGCCAGCGTTCGCCGTCGAGCGTGCCGATGCCCGAATGGTCATCATCCTCGTCGGGGTGGAGTGCTTCGTGAACCAACCGGGCAAGCGCATCCCCGTCATGTCCCGCCTGCGCCGCATCCAGCCCAGCCAGCGCTTCCGGGGCGCGCAGCACCCGCCAATCATCGGGCCGCGCCGGGTTGACCCAGATCACCGGCGCGCCCAGGTCCAGCGCCGCCGCGATCGTATGACCCGTGCCGCCGACGTGCGCGGTGGTCGCGCCGTCCCACACACCGATAATGATGTCCGACTGCTCGATCAAAATCCGGCTCGCCAGCGCCACCCGGATCGATGTTTCCGCCGCAAACAGCTGGGCCTTGGCAAAGTCGTGCGGGGCCTCGAGCTTGGCCAGATAGAGCGCCGCAATCGCAGCGTCACGGTCGGCCAGTTCAAAAACCCGCGCCCGCTCGGTCAATGTCCGGATGCCGATCGCCTGCGCCGCACACGCTGCGTCGGCAGGCCCGGTTCCCGCAATCAGCGCACCCGCATCGGCGACCGTCGGCGGCAAGGCATTGATCGCTTCGTTCAACTCGCGCCCGAACGGAAGCGGCGCGACCAGTTCCCACCCCCGCGCCAGTGCGATGTTGGCCGCGATCTGATCGGTCCCGTTGGCGAGCAGCGAATGGAGCCGCACGGGTGCGAAGGAACCTGCTCCCAACACCGCCGGGGTCGCAGCCACGGCTTGTTCCAACAGCTCGAAAATGCCTGCCAACGCGGCCGCAATCCGCGCCTCGTTCAGGGCGAACGACGGATGCCCCGCGCGGTGGCCGGTGATGCCCAGGCTCAGCCGCACCTTCGGCGGGGGCGGGGTGATAGTTTCAGGCACCCAATTGCTCCATTGCGAAGTTCACTGCAAAGCGCTTCGCCGCCGCCGCATCCTCGCGGATGGTGGAGAGGAAGATGTCGGGGGTGGTCATCCCGCCGCCCGTCGCAACACGTCTTCGGTCCACTGATTGAGGCTCTTGCCCGCCAGTTCCGCCGCCTCGACCGATTTGGCGTGGACCGCCGGATCGACACGCAGCATCAGCTTGCCGGAAAAGGGGCGATCGGGTGCTTTGCCGAGCTTGGCGCAAGTTTCGATATAGTCATCCACCGCCTCGTGAAAGGACTGAATCAGCGCCGGGACGGTGTCCGCGTGAAAGGTCACCCCGTCGCGAATGCCCGCAATCCGCCCGAAGAACAGCCCGTCCTCGGCATCGAACTCCACCCGCGCGCGATAGCCGCGATGGTTCAGGATATTGCTCATGGCGTCACTCCCAGCCGGGTCAGATAGTCCCGCGCTGCGCGCACCTGATAGCGCTTGGCTTCGTTGGCCGGAAGCGGACGATGGAACGTCTCGATCATGCCATCCTTCACAAACCGGACCCGCGATCCGCTGCCGTCGACAACGCTGCAACCGGCCGCGAGCAGCAATGCTTCGATCGCCGACCTCTCCACATTGGCGGGCGTTGGCTGCCGAAACAATACCGCAAGCATCCTGGCGTCGCGCGCGTTCATGATAGCAGTTTATGATATCACTTTGGGGTTGACAAGTGGGGTGAACAGCCGACGCTTGGCGTCTGGGGATTGGGGGCACATCACCGTTCCTTCATAACGACGACGGGGGCGAAATTGGAACCACAATCCACAATGGATCGGCGATGCCAGAATTGGATTGACCTTGCCTTCGCACCACAGCATCTGATGAGAGTGTTGCGTTCAATCTTCTTCATTGTTCTGCTGTTCGGAGTGGTCGGCGGCCTGTCTAGCCGGGCCGCTGCTAAGCCCGCGACGCCTTGCTCGGATATGATCATGGTGCCACCCGCAGCGATGACCGGGATGGCCGATTGCTGCCCCGATGAAGGCAAGTCCGGCCAGCACAGTGCCCCGTGCAAGGATCTGGCGGCTGCTTGCCTGGCCATGGCAGGCTGCGCCACGGTCTTGCTCCATGATGGGGCCGATTTGCCGCTTGGCGCTGTCCCCGGTACTGAGCACTCCTGGTTCCGTCAGAATATTCGGGTTCTTTACGGTCGTTCGATCCCGCCCGATCCTTATCCACCGTCACGACTTGGCAGAACCTAACGGCGCGGAATGACCTTGGGTCATTCCGCGCGCTGACGTTTCTTTGCCAAGGTGTACATTCATGCGCATTTTGCTTGGCGCCGGGCTGGCGATAGCCATCCCTTCCGCGCTCTATGCCGAACCGTTGACGTTTAGCGGCGCGATCGAGCGTGCCGTCCGTGAAGCGCCTTCGCTCCAGGCGAGCGAAGCCGGAATAACGGCCTCACGCTCGGCGGCGATTGCGTCGGACCGCCTGCCCGATCCGACGCTCGAGATCGGCCTCCGCGATTTTCCGGTGACCGGACCCGATGCCGGAAGCTTTCATCGCGACAACTTCACCATGACGAATGTGGGCATCAGTCAGCAATTCATCAATCCGGCCAAGCGTCGGGCCCGCGCCGCACGCGCGCGGGCCGACATCGGGATCGCCGAAGCAGGTCTTGCGCAAGAGTCACGAACCGTCCGGCTTGAGACGGCACTGGCGTGGGTCGATCTCTATTACGCCGAAAAACGGCTAACCCAGCTGCACCATCTCGACACCAGCCTCGGCGATCTCCAGGCGACGGTCACGGCGAGGCTGGCATCGGGTTCGGCGCGCCCGAGCCAGGC
>JANMQW010000344.1:0-9433 GCA_031370725.1 Novosphingobium sp. | reverse complement strand
GGGGATCGTCGGTGCGCTCAGCGATTACTTTGCCGGACCGGGAGGGGCCGATGCTGCCTCCTTGCGGCTGGCGCAGCTTATCCTGGCGCCGACCGGGTTCTGGGCGGCGTGGCATTATTGGCGCGCAGAAAAGTACATCGTTGCGGATCAGAAGCGCGCGGTTGGCTATGTCTGAGCAGCCGCTCAAGTCCTACATTGCGGGAAAATGGACCGCCCCGCAAACCTCGGTGCAGACCTTCGAGGCGATCAATCCCGCCAACGAGGAGCGGGCCGCGCTGGTCGCACTGTGCGCGCCCGACGATGTCGATGCGGCGGTGGCGGCGGCCCGCGGGGCTTTTCCGGCGTATGCTGCGCTGTCGCTCGAGGCGCGGATTGCGTTGGTCGAACGCCTGATCGCAATCTTCGAGCGCCGCTATGACGAAATGGTCCGCGCGATCTCGACCGAGATGGGTGCGCCGTACGATCTTTCCTTCGATGCCCAGGCCGAATGCGGCCCCGGCCACCTCAGGGAAACGGTCAAGGCCGCCCGCGCGATGGAGTGGGACCGCAAGATCGGCACCACCGGGCGCTTGCTCCATGAGCCGATCGGCGTGTGTGTGCTGATCACTCCGTGGAACTGGCCGATCAACCAACTGGCCGCCAAGGTCGGCCCGGCACTGGTTGCCGGCTGCACGATGGTGTTGAAACCCAGCGAGGTCGCTCCGCTTTCGGCGCAGCTGTTTGCCGAATTCATCGACGAGGCGGGCTTCCCCGCGGGTGTGTTCAACATGCTTCATGGCACGGGCGCGGCAATCGGTGATGCGCTGACCGGGCACCGCGAAGTCGATATGGTGTCGTTCACCGGATCGACCCGCGCGGGCATTCAGGTGGCCCGATCGGCAGCCGCAACGGTCAAGCGGGTGTCGCAGGAACTGGGCGGAAAATCGGCCAACATCGTATTCGCCGACGCCGGACTTGAAGCCGCCGTAACCCGCGGCGTGTTGCATTGTTTCGGCAATACCGGACAATCGTGCAATGCGCCCACCCGGATGCTGGTCGAGGCCTCGGCCTATGCTGAGGCAGTGGCGATTGCCGGCAAGGTTGCGGCAGGCGTCACCCTGGGCGATCCGATGGAGCGGGGCCCGCACCTCGGCCCGGTGGTCAGCAAGGCCCAGTACGACAAGATCCAGGCGCTGATCCAGGCGGGGATCGACGAGGGCGCAACGCTGATCGCGGGCGGCACCGGGCGCGCCGAAAGCTTTTCGCGCGGATACTACGTCAAGCCGACGATCTTTGCCGATGTCACCAACCAGATGACCATCGCCCGCGAGGAAATTTTCGGCCCAGTGCTGGTGATGATCCCGTTCGGCGATGAGGCAGAGGCCATCACCATCGCCAATGACACGCCCTATGGCTTGGCCGGGTACGTCCAGAGCGGCGATCTGGGGCGGGCGCGCCGCGTCGCCGGGCTGGTGCGCGCGGGCAGCGTCCATATCAACGGTGCAGGCCAGGATTATTGCTCGCCCTTCGGTGGATACAAGCAATCGGGCAATGGCCGCGAATGGGGCGAGTTCGGGCTCCATGATTTTCTTGAGATCAAGGTCGTCAACGGGTTCCATCCGGCATGAAGCTAACCGACATCAAGACCTTCGTAGTCGGCAATCCACCACCGCATTTTGGCGGACGCTATTTCGTGTTCGTCAAGCTGACCACGGCCTGCGGAATTTCCGGCGTGGGCGAGGCCTATTGCGTGCCGTTCGGTCCGCATCTGGTGGCCAAGATGATCGAGGACGTATTTGCGCGCTATGCCCAGGGCAGCGATCCGCACAACATCGAGACGCTGTGGCGGCGAGTCTATTCCAGCGGCTTCACCCAGCATCCCGATCTGACGGTGATGGGCGTACTCAGCGCGCTGGAGATGGCCTGCTGGGATATCATCGGCAAGGCCGCGAACCAGCCGGTCTACAAGCTGCTTGGCGGCCAGGTGCACGAACGGCTGCGGGCTTATACCTATATTTACCCGCGCCCCGGCGATCGCGGCGATGTCTATCAGGATCCCGATCTGGCGGCAGAGCGCGCGGGGGACTATCTGGCGCAGGGCTTTACCGCGCTGAAGTTCGATCCGGCGGGGCCTTATTCGGCGTTCGACGGGCGGCAGCTCTCGCTCGACGCGCTGGAGTTGTCCGAACGCTTCGCGCGGCGTTTGCGCGAAGCGGTTGGCACCAGGGCCGATCTGCTGTTCGGCACCCATGGGCAGATGACCGCTGCCGGCGCGATCCGGCTGGCGCGGCGGCTTGAACCTTTTGATCCGCTGTGGCTGGAAGAACCGGTCCCGCCCGATGCGCCCGAGGAGATGGCCAAGGTCGCCCGCGCTACCAGCATTCCGATTGCGACCGGCGAGCGGCTCTCGACCAAATACGATTTCGCCCGGCTGCTGGCCGCGGGCAGCGCGGCGATCTTCCAGATGAATCTGGGCCGGGTCGGCGGATTGCTCGAAGCTAAGAAGATCGCAGGCATGGCCGAGGTCCACCACGTCCAGATTGCACCACACCTGTATTGCGGTCCGATTGTGGGCGCGGCCAATATCCAGCTGGCGACATGCTCGCCCAATTTCCTGATTCTGGAGAGCATCGAAACCTGGGGTGGGTTTCACTCCGAAATTCTTAAAAGCCCGATCCCGTTCGAGGAAGGCCATGTCATCCCGCCGACCGCTCCGGGTCTTGGTGTCGAGCTCAACGAGGAAGTGGCGCTGGCCAATCCCTATACCGGAACTATGCTTCACCTTGAAATGACCCAGCATCCGGTCCGCTGAAATGGACGAGTTCGACTATGTGATCGTCGGCGCGGGCACCGCCGGCTGCGTCCTGGCCAATCGGCTGAGCGAGGACGGCAAGGCCACTGTGCTAGTGCTCGAAGCGGGCGGCAGCGACCGATCGATCTGGATCCAGATGCCGATCGGCTATGGCCGCACCTTTTTCGATCCGCGCGTCAACTGGATGTACGACACGGCGCCGGTGCCGGGGCTGGGCGGGCGCACCAGCTATTGGCCGCGGGGCAAAGTGGTAGGCGGCTCGGGCTCGGTCAACGCGATGGTCCATGTCCGCGGCCAGCCGCAGGATTTTGATGGTTGGCGCGAGCTGGGCAACGTGGGTTGGGGTTGGGACGATGTTTTGCCCCACTTCATCCGCGCCGAAGATCACGAACATGGAGCCAGCGACTGGCATGGCGCGGGTGGCCCGCAACATGTCACCGATTTCAGCGCCCGCGCGCATCCGCTGTGCCAACGCTTTATTGCGGCTGCGCAAACGCTGGGAATGGCCTTCACGCCCGATTTCAACGGACCCGATTGCGAAGGCGTGGGTATTTTTCAGATCAATACCCGCAACGGCCGCCGCGCTTCGACCGCGAACGAGTATTTGCGCCCGGCGCTGCGACGCGGCGGGGTCAAACTGCGGACCAAAGCCCACGCCACGCGCGTCTTATTCAGCGGCAAACGCGCGACCGGGGTGGAATACCGGAGCGGCGGCCAGACCAATCAGGTGCGGGTGCGACGCGAGGTTATCCTGGCGGGCGGCGCGATCAATTCGCCGCAGCTGCTCCAGCTTTCGGGAATTGGCGACGCGCAACGGTTGAGCGCGCTGGAAATAGCCCCGCTGATCGATGCCCCGGCGGTTGGCTGCAACCTGCAGGATCATTTGGCGGTGAGCTATTTCTACAAGACCAGCGTGCCGAGCCTCAATGATGAACTTGGCCCGCTATGGGGCAAGCTCAAGGCGGGGCTGCACTATATGCTGCGGCGCGGCGGTCCACTGTCGCTGAGCGTCAACCAGAGCGGCGGTTTCATCCGCAGCGGGCCTGAGCAAACCCGGACCAACCTTCAGCTCTATTTCAGCCCCGTCAGCTATACCCAGTCGCCGCTGTCGGAACGCAGGCTGCTCAACCCCGATCCGTTTTCAGCGTTCCTGTTATCCTTCAACGCGTGCCACCCGACCAGTCGGGGAGAGTTGCACATCACCTCGCCCGATCCGCTGAGTTATCCTGAGATTCAGCCCAATTACCTGTCGACCGAGCATGACCTGGCCGAAGCAAGGGTGGGCATTCGGTTGTTGCGTGCGCTGGCGCACGCCGCTCCGCTTGCAGGGATCATCACCGAAGAACTCGTGCCGGGCGCCCAGATGCAAGGCGATGAGGCTTTGCTCGAGGATTTTCGCCAGCGCGCCGATACGGTTTACCACCCGACGTCGACCTGCATGATGGGCCCCGATCGCGCAGGCAGCGTGGTCGATACACGGCTGCGGGTGCATGGGGTGGACGCGTTACGGGTGGTCGATGCCTCGATATTTCCCACCATCACCTCGGGCAATACCAACGCCCCGACTGTAATGGTGGCCGAAAAGGGCGCTGAGATGATCCGCATCGATGCCCGCTGAACGTGTCAAAATTATTTACCGATCGTGATTCTCGCTGTAGCCTTACCGGATATACGACGGGGGGTGGCTGATGCATGCCAAGATCGATCTAAAGCGCTTGCCGCCATTGAAGGCGCTCAGAGGATTCGAGGCGGCGACCCGCCACCAGAGTATCCGCGATGCCGCCGGCGAGCTTTGTCTCACCCATCCGGCGGTTAGCCATCAGGTCCAGTTGATCGAGGAGGCGTTGGGTGTCGCCTTGTTCGCGCAAGAAGGGCGCCACATCGTCTCGACCGAGGAAGGGCGGGTGCTTTACCCCTATGTCCGATCGGCTTTTGAATCGCTGCTCGAAGGGGTTCAGGCGGTGCACCGACACGCGCTCGATAAGCCGCTGCGGGTGCAAACCTACGTCACCGCCTCGATCCGCTGGCTCGCTAGGCGCGTGCCGCAGTTTCTCAGCCATCATCCCGAAATTAAGCTGACGCTGAGCACATGTGCGGTCGAGTGGGAATTCGACGATGTCCACGCCGACGTCGGGCTGGTGTATTGCGAGCAGGTGCCTGATCCCGCCAAATATCACTGGATGCCGCTGTTCGACTATGCCCTTTTCCCGGTGTGCAACCCCGAGCTGCTCGAACGGATTGGTCCCACGCCAACCATTGCCGATCTCATGCAGCAGCCGCTGGTAGCGATCTATACCGAGGTGCAGAATTGGGACAGCTGGTTCACTTCGGCCGGGGTCCGGTTTGAGCCAAAGGTGCCGTATCTGATGGTCGATACACTGGCTGTTGCGCTGGAAATGGCGCTGAACGGTGAAGGCGTTGCGCTGGTCAACGGGCCATTCGTCGATCAGGATCTGGCTGCGGGGCGACTGGTCCGGCCATCATCGCATATCGAGATTTGCCCCGGTGCATGGGGGCTGATCTGCCGCAAGGACATGAAGGAAAATCTGCGTATCCGCACCTTCATGAACTGGATGGCCGACCATGCTACCCAATTGGCGGCCATTCCAGGCTGAACCCTATTCCAAATTGAACCAAGCCGATTTGGACTGCATGTAGCCGGCCAGGCTTTCGAGCGACTTGTCGCGGGTGTTGCCCGATTGCTTGTAGCCGCCGAACGGCTGGGTCATATCGCCGTCGCCAAAGCAATTGACCCACACCACCCCAGCCTCGAGCGCCTGGACCATACGATGGGCGCAATTCACGTCGCGGGTCCACACGCTGGCGGCAAGTCCATAGATCGAGTCATTGGCCAACCGGATCGCCTCAGCCTCGTCGCGGAACGAGAACAGTGCTGCGACGGGCCCAAACACCTCCTCGCGGCCCACAGCCATAGACGACGTCAGCCGGGTGAACAGCGTCGGCATGACGTAGGCACCAGCGGGGCGCGAAGGATCATCAGTTCCGCCCAGCGCCAGTTCGGCGCCTTCGGCCTTGCCCGTTTCGATCCAGCGCAACACATCGTGCTGATGGGCGCGGTTGACCATCGGGCCCAGCGTGCTTGCCGGATCGAGCGGGTTACCCGGCTGGTAAAGCTGCCCCGCGCGGGTAACGAAGCGCGCGACGAATTCATCGTGGATATCGGCATGAACCAGCAGCCGTGATCCCGCGTTACAGACCTGTCCGGCGTTGTCGAATATGCCCATGATCGCACGATCGACCGCCACATCCAGATCGGCCAGATCGGACATGAATATCTGCGGGCTCTTGCCCCCGGTTTCCAGCGAAACGCGTTTGAGGTTGGATTGCCCAGCATAGATCATCAGCTGCTTGCCCACCGCGGTCGAGCCGGTGAAGCTGATCTTGGCAACGTCCGGATGCAGCGCAAGGGCGCGTCCGGCATCCTGCCCACGGCCATTGACCACGTTGAATACGCCCGCCGGTCCGCCAGCCTCGAGGAACAACTGTGCCAGCCGGATGCACGACAGCGGCGCCTGCTGCGCCGGCTTGAGGATCACGCAGTTGCCCGCCGCCAGCGCCGGAGCGACCTTCCAGGTCGCCATCAGCAACGGATAGTTCCACGCCGAAATCGCCCCGACAATGCCGAGCGGTTCGCGCGCGATCAGGTGAACCGCGCCATGCGGGCTGTTGGTCACCGCGCCGGCTACCTTGTCGATGCACTCGCCGAAATAACGGATCGTCACGATCGTTTCGGGCAAGTCGACGGTCAGTGCATCGGTGATCGGCTTGCCCATGCTGAGCGTTTCAAGCAGCGCCAGTTCCGCAGCATGCGCTTCCACCAGATCGCCCCAGCGGCGGAAGATATCCATCCGCTGGCGCGGGGCCATATGGCGCCAGCGGCCATCGTCCCAAGCGCTGCGGGCACTGGCAACCGCAAGCTTGATGTCGACGCCGGTCCCGCACGCCATTTCGGCCACCGTGGACCCGTCAGCGGGATTGATTACGTCGAAGCGTTCGCCGCCGGTGGCGCTGCAACTGCGGCCGTCGATGATCAATCCGGTCTCGATCGCCAGCGCGTGCGCCAGCGCAGCCCATCCGGCATGATCGGTCGGCGTCGCAGGGGTCATGGCATTTTGTCCGTAGGTCAGCGTCGGGGTACGACCTCGTAGCCCGGTTCTTCGGTCTCATCATCGACCATTTGATCGGGAAAGCCGGTGCCGAGCACCTTGATGCCCAGCGGCTCTTCATAGCGCCGGATGATGTTGGGCGAAAATTCGCGCGGGCCAAAACTGGCCTCGCCCTCCTTGAACAGGCGAACGACCAGCGGTGACAGCTCTACCGGCACTTTCGCATCGTGGGCGATCTTGTCAAACAGACCGACGTCCTTGCTGACCAGATCCATGGTGAAGTTGATGTCGCGGCTACCGTTAAGGATAACCTGGCTTTCGGTTTCATGGACGAAGCTGTTGCCCGAAGAGATCCGGATCGCCTCGAAGGTCGTGTTCATGTCGAGTCCGATGGCCTTGCAGGTGGTCAGCGCCTCGGCCAGCGCCACAAGGTGGACGGTGCACAGAAAGTTGGTCATCACCTTCAATTGCGAGGCCGTGCCAAGTGCCCCGGTGTGGAGGATGCGCCGGCCCATGGTGGTCAGCACGGGCAAAACCGTTTCGAAAGCGGCGCGCGGGCCACCGACGAAGATCGCGATATTTCCCGTGTCGGCGCGGTGGCAGCCTCCTGAAACCGGACATTCGAGGAACATCGCACCGCGCGCTTCGACCAGCGCCCCAAGCCGGATCGTCTCCGAATAATCGGTCGTGCTCATTTCGAGCCAGATTTGGCCCGGCCGCATGGCTTGCAGAAAACCGTCAGGCCCTTCGGCGACCGCACTGGTGGAGGCGGGCGAAGGGAGGCAGGTAACGATCAGATCAACCGCATCGCACAAGGCCATCGGCGAAGTTGCCGCCGTGGCGCCGCGCTCGACATATTCCGCCACCAGCGCATCGTCGAGATCGCGCACAGTGACGTCGTGGCCGTTGCGAATAAGACTTCCCGCCAGCTTGCCGCCGACATTGCCAAGCCCGATAAATCCAATTTTCATAGGTTTTTCTAAGCCTGGACGCTATTTTTATGTGCACCGAGTAGACCGGCGAGCCCATGCTGCCACAAATGAAAAATTTGGCCGGAGGCGTGAATTTTTTTGCGTTCGGTATCGACGATTCGCGGCGAGTTATTCAGCCCGGTTCTTGATTCGCAGCGCGTCCCAACTGGCATCGCCAGTCCAGCCGCCATCGACGGGCAGGGTCACGCCATTGATGTAGCTGTCATCGCGGGCAAGGAACAGGATCGCGGCGGCAACATCCTCGGGCCGGGCAAAGCGCCCCATCGGTACGCAGTTGATGATGTCATCGTCCGAATAGGCACCCGAACCCTGATCGGCCACGTCCATCTCGGTCTTGATCCAGCCGGGGCAGACCGCGTTCACCCGCACGCCGCGCCCGCCCCATTCCCCCGCCAGCGTCCGGGTCAGGCCCACCAGGCCATGCTTCGAAGCTTTGTACGCCGCGCGGTGGATCACCCCGCGCAAGCCAGCGATCGATGCGACATTGACGATGCTGCCAGTCCCGCGTTCAAGCATCTGCCGCCCGAATGCGCGGCATAGCAGGAACGGCCCCTGCAAATTGATTGCCATCACCCGCTGCCACTGGTCGAGAGTGGTATCTTCGGCCGCAGCGATCAGGCTGATCCCGGCATTGTTGACCAGCACGTCCGCGCCGCCCTGTTCATCCGCGACCCGCGCGGCCAGGGCAGCGACGAAATCTTGGCAGGCGATATCACCGCAAACCCCCGACGCGCTGAACCCATCTTCAGCGAGCCCGGCCAATGCGCTGTCGAGCGACTGGATATCGGTCAGCATCACATGGTACCCAGAATTGGCAAACAGCCGCGCCGTGGCCAAGCCAAGTCCCTGCGCTGCGCCGGTGATGATTGCGGTTTTCATGGTGCTGTTTCCCCCTGCCCGACAGACCAGCCGAGACCGGCCAACTCAGACCTGCTAGCCCAGTCCGGCGCGCGACGGATAAATTTTTTGAACCAATCCAGCCGAATTGGACATTTGTCCTGATTGCCCCTCGCCCCCTAGGATTACTCGTAAATACCCCCCGTGAAAGAGTGCAGGTTCCTATGAATACCCAGGCGCGCGTGGTCATCATTGGTGGCGGGATCATGGGGGCCAGCCTGCTCTACCATCTGGCCGAGCTTGGCTGGACCGATGGCATGCTGATCGAAAAGGACGAACTGACCTCCGGCTCTACCTGGCACGCTGCGGGCCAGTGCCCGAGCATTACCGGCAGCTTCAATCTGGCCAAAATTCACGCTTACAGCAACGATCTCTATCCCCGGCTGGAAGGGCTGACCGGGCAATATGTCAGTTGGCATAAATCTGGCGGTATCCGCTTTGCGACCAATCAGCGCGAGCTCGACTGGTTCAAATATATCCATGGTTTTTCGAAGATCATCGGTTTCGACATGGAGATCATCACCCCGGACGAGATCCGGCGGATCAATCCCTTCGTCACCACCGACGGCGTGATTGCCGGTGCTTACACCACGGGCGATGGTCACGCCGATCCTTCGGGGCTGTGC
>JANMQW010000316.1:0-7124 GCA_031370725.1 Novosphingobium sp. | reverse complement strand
GAACAGCCCGAGCGAGGCGGTGACCACCACCGCCCCCGGCCAGCGCCAGCGGCCCCCGCGCTCCCATAGCGCACCCAGCACCAGCCCCAGCGCGATAGTCAGGAAAGTGCCGGCCAGCAGGTAGTGATAATAGAACTGCACTGGCTTGGGCGCGACGATCCACAACGCCAGGCTGGCGGTGTAGAGCACGAACGCGGCCAGCATCGCCGCCCCCAAAGGCAAGCCGCGCCGCAGCCAGCCCCACACCGCGCAGGCCACAACCGCGGGCAGCCCCAGCCACATCGTCAGCGGATTACCGACCATCAATACACCGCGTTGCGCGCCATCGACTTTCTCGTAGAGGAACCAGATCGGCCGCCAGTCCGCAACCCACTCCCACCAGTGGCTTTGATAGGGGTGCGGCTTGATCACGCTTTCCTGCAAGTCCTTCATCCGCCACTGGAATTCCAGCACGTCGGAGAACGGAACCGCTCCGGTGGCGAACCACGCGAGCGGCAGGAAGCTGAGCAGGTACACCGCCACCGGCACTGCGCCGAGCAGCACCGCCACCTCGATCAGCGAGACCCCCGGCACTGGCCCGGCATCGCGCGCGGTCAGGACCGCGCCGCGCCGCTTGTCCAGCGCAACGAAGCGCGCGGTCGCAAAGGCGAGGCCTGGCAGCACCGCAAGCGGCACCACGCTCCATTTGCTGGCCAACGACAGCCCCAGCGCGATCCCTGCCAACGCCAGCGTCAGATGGGCGCGCTCGGGCCGCCGTACCGCGAGCGCGCATAACCACAGCGCGACCAGCGCGAACGCCAGCATGAACGGATCGAGCATCGCGATCCGGGCGATCACGAACAGCAGGAAATTGCTCGCCAGCAGCACGCCTGCGATCAGCGTGGCGGGGCGCGAGAGGCTGGCCCACCACGTCGCCCGCAGCGCCGCGAACAGCGCCAGCGCCCCTGCGAGCGCCGCGGGCAGCCGCCATGCGAACGGGTTGTCGCCCAGCAGCCAGATCGACAACGCGATCAGTTCCTTGCCCAGCAGAGGATGCTCGGGGTTCTTCACTTCCGACAGCTCCAGCAGGTTACGCGCGGCTGGCAGGTAATGGATTTCGTCAAAATACGGCTTGGAAGGGATTTGCAGGCGGTGGAGCAGCAACAGCAAAAACCCGGCGGTCAGCAGCCAGCACCAAACCAGAGGATCGCGCGATACGCCAGAGCTGTCGGATCGCGATGGCATCTCGGCGCGCAGATAGGCGGCAGCCGCCTCGCGCCGCAACCCAATTCAGGCGGGGGTGGTGGATTCTCGATACAGCACCCGCGCTAGCATCGCGAGCAGGCCGATGCTGCCCGTCGCCACGATCAGCGCCAGCCAAGGCCACGGCGTCATTCCCGCCGTCCGCGCGCGTGGCGCGAGCAGAGCCCAGCCGACGCCGATCGAGCACAGCAGGTCGAACCAGATTTGCACCGACCAGGGATCGCTGACGTGCTCCGGCCAGAAGCCCCACGGCCCCACAGTCAAGATTGGCCACAACGAATAGGCGAAAAACGCCGCTGACAGCATCGCCGGGACCCACCACGACCGGATCGGTGTACGACCCGCACTGATTACGCAGATGATGACGACGGCCAGTCCGGCGAGAGCGAGGAGGGGAAGTGAGGGCAAAGTCGGTCTCCGATTCGTTTGTAGCGCCCGCTACATTTGTAGCTCGGCGTAGCAATTGCTGGTGGCAGATCGTTGCGGGCGCGGCACAGGGAGAGGCGACTTACGCCGCCGCAGCCGGAGCGATCATGGACAGCTTCCTCACTTGGCTCGAGGCACTCTTGCCGCTTGAGGATCCCGCTCCCGGCCACGCGGCACAACATATCCTCACGCTGATCGAGGGCGCACAGATGCTCGAAGCAATCGGGCACCCGCAGATTGCAGATGCCGCGCTTGCAGCCTTGCCGTCCGCGCCTTAAGCACCCCGCGCATGAAGCGCGATACCGGCCTCAACCGCGAAATCACCCGCCAATGGCGCCCTGCGACGCGCGCGGTGCGTGGCGGCACCTGGCGTTCCGAACAGGGCGAGACCAGCGAGGCGATCTTCCTCAGCTCGGGTTTCTCCTACGACGATGCGGCGACCCCTGCGGCGCGCTTTGCGGGTGAGGCCGAGGGGATGACCTATTCTCGCCTCCAGAACCCGACCGTGGCGATGTTGGAGGAACGCATCGCACTGATGGAGGGAGCCGAGGCGTGCCGCGCCCAAGCCAGCGGAATGGCGGCAATGACCACCGCGTTGCTCTGCCAGCTTTCGGCGGGCGATCACATCGTCGCGGCGCGCGCCGCGTTCGGATCGTGCCGCTGGCTGGTCGACCATCTGTGCCCGCGCTTCGGGATTGAGGCTTCGGTGATCGACAGCCGCGACAACGCCGCGTGGGAAGCCGCGATCCGACCGAACACCAAAGTGTTTTTCTTCGAAACTCCTGCCAACCCGACGATGGATATTGTCGATCTGGGGTTCGTCTGCGAACTGGCCAAGGCGCATGGCATCACCACCGTAGTCGATAATGCGTTTGCCACCTCGGTGCTTCAACGACCGATGGAATGGGGTGCCGATGTGGTCGCCTATTCGGCCACCAAGATGATGGACGGGCAGGGCCGCGTGCTCGCCGGAGCGGTCTGCGGCAGCGCCGAGTTCATCAACGACAAGCTGCTGCCGTTCCAGCGCAACACCGGCCCTAACCTGTCGCCGTTCAACGCCTGGGTGGTGCTCAAGGGGCTCGAGACGCTCGACCTGCGGATCCGCCGCCAGAGCGAGAGCGCGGTCAAGCTGGGCCAGATGATGCAGGGCCGCGTAGCGCGGATGCTCCATCCGGGCCTGCCCAGTCATCCCCAGCACAATCTCGCTATGCGCCAGATGGAGGCCTGCGGGCCAATCTTCAGCTTCGAACTCGCGGGCGGCCGCCCTCAGGCGCACGCATTGCTCGATGCGCTGGAGCTGATCGATATATCCAACAACATCGGCGACGCCCGTTCGCTGATGTGCCACCCGGCCTCGACCACCCACCATTCGGTGGGACCAGAAGCGCGCGAAGCGATGGGGGTGAGCGAAGGACTGCTGCGGCTCAACGTCGGGCTGGAGGACATCGCCGACCTGACCGAGGACATGGACCGCGCGCTCAATGCTATCGGGCTGTAATCGTCCCAGTGCATTAGTCGAACCCGCACTTGCGCGTTTATAATTCCGCGGAACTGGCCGTTCAATTGTAGTCAGTCCGGGATCGAGATTCTCATCGTGCCGGTTTCGCCAACCCGCTAATGCGTTCCAGAATAGTTTCCAGCAGCATATGCGGCACGGTCAGCACCGAGAGCGTCATCATGCTGGCTTTGAGCAGCCCCGTGGGGATGCTAACCTTCGCATTGACCGCATAGATCATCGCCGCGATCCCAAAACCCGCCAGCGTCATTCCCGCAACCCGCACGGTTGTGCCTGGCTGGATGTTGGAACCGAGCGCGGCCCAGCCGTCGCGGAAGTGACGGGGCGAATGAAACAGACCGAAAAACACCGCAAATCCGATAACGGGTGGCAGGAAAAGCATGGCAGCCAAACAACAAATGCCTTCCACGCTCTGTTGTGACGATCGCATCGTCGATAATCCCATCAGCGCAACGGCGATCGCGACAGGTGCCGCGAGCATGAGAATATCGACCAGCAAAGCTGCGCGCGGATCGCCTGTCAGATCAACAAACAGCCCCGCCAAAACATCCGCCTGCAAAAGCGTCGGTGCCGACAACAAAGCCGTGGAAAACGCATGCCCGAAAAACGGCTGGCGCTCGCTTTTCCAATCATGCGCGAAGTGGATGACGGCAACCGCATAAAAGACGGTGAGCCCGACCAGTGGCGAAGCCCACCAGACGACGAGCATTGCCATTGCCGCACCAAGATAAGCCCCAACTGCTGGTAGCTGCGCGGCTGGGGCGACGCGGCGCACGGTTCCAATGTCGAGTGCCCCGTGCGGAAGGCCGCAAACGAGAAGCAGCACGCAAGCAAGACCCGTTGCCCAAGTACTGCTGAACACCGCTGTCGTTACACCCAGCATTATGATCGTCATCGCGACGGCAACCGCGCCATCCCATCCTGACAACAAGGGACCGGGTCGAGCACTCATGCTCGACCCGGTCAGACGTCCTTCCAAAGTTGCGACCCGCAAGGACGTCATGGGTCAGACGGTCGCGGGAGGAGGCGCGGTCTGGAACCCAGTCTCGTGGACAGATTTGCGGACAGCAATCAGGTAGACCAGTACGCCGACGCCGGCCTTGGCGATTAAGTCTGCAATCGTGTAGCCAATCTGCACGCCGGTCGTGACCGAAGCGCCGCTCAGGTTCGTGTATGGGATCATATACACGATCGGATAAAAGCCCCACGACGCGAAGGTCAGCAGGCGTGCCTGCTTGACCAGCCCCCGCACGTTCTCAGGCTGGCGCTCGATCGATGCTCCAAGGCCCCGGAAAAGCTCGTAGACGATGTACAGGAACGGGATCGTCGCCAGCGTTCCCCACAGCGCCCGGGTGCCGTTGTCCGTCGCGATTTCGCCGGGATAGCCCAGGACGATCATGAGTGCCGCGGCGGAACCAAGCCGAACCGACTTCGACAGAGTTTCATCTTCTGACAGACGCATCACCAGAATCAGTTCGATCAGCAGCAATGGCACGGTCAATAGCCAGTCGACATAACGATAGGCATCGTTGAACGCGATATTGGTCGCTGTAACAACACCATCGGCGAGGCCGTAAGCAGCGTTCCAGCTCTCGAAGATCCGGAAGTAATGATAGGCCGCGATCGCGCAGACGAGGCCCGATAGCGTGAGCGCGGTTTTATAGGCGGGTGCCACTTGCGAGCGACCAAGCCACAGAAACACTGTAGTGGCCGCCATAGTCGCCAGAGTAAATGAGAATGCATTGTAGACGAGAGAGAATTGTCCTGCAGACAAGATATCCATGCCGTTACCCCTTCCTAACCCCGGACCGACCGGATTAAGTGCACAAGGTGTTAGACTTCGAGGATACCGCTCCCCATACGGCTTTTCGGGCTTCAGCCTTTTGGCCGTAGTGGGGAAGGGCTGTGCCTCGCTTAAAGTCCAGCCTCGACGGCAATCCGCACCGCATCGGCGATGTTGGTCGCACCAAGTTTGGTAAGCAGCAGCGAGCGGTGCATTTTTATAGTCTTTTCGCTCAGACCCAGATTGAACGCGATTTGCTTGCTGCGGTGGCCCGCCGCAATCTGTTCGAGAACCTCGTGCTGGCGCGGCGACAGGGTCTTCACCAGCGAAACAGAATGCGCATGACGGCTCGACAACAGGCCGACATCCTGATCCTGCAACTCGACTTGTGAGCCGATGAAATATTCCAGGCTGCCATCCTCGTCGAACACGGGGGCTACAAGAACGGCATTGCGGAATGGCGTGCCGTCGCGCTTGTAATTGAGGATTTCGACCAGCACTGGCCGATGTTCGCGTATGCCAGCGGCGATCCGTTCTGTTAGCCACGGCTCGGTGGCAGGCCCGGCCAGGAACTTGCAATTGCGCCCGATGATTTCGTCCGTGGGATAGCCGGTGAGCGTGCAAAACGCATCGTTGACCGCGACGATCGGGTTCGACGGAAGGCGGGGATTGCTGATCACTGCCGCAATCGGCGAAAGGTTGATTGACGCCAGCAAGCTATGGCCATCGCTTTGGAGATCGTAAGCCGTCATCAGGCGTTGCCCTTATTGGTATCTTCTACGCTTGATTTCGACATTCGCCAAATATGCGTCGGGAAAGGGTACCTCCGCAGGCTGATGGCTTTTTTGCGACAACCGACGTCCTCAAGCTGCCCATTTGCGCCGCGCTTTAGCTAGTCGTCGAGGTTTGTCGCCCAGCTGCCCCGGAGATCGTCCCTACCTAGGCACCCGGATTTGCCTTTTGGGTAGCTGACCTTAAGTGCGGAACTGCTTTTCGTTCTCGCCGTTCTGCCCCGCCCCCCCTTACTTATCCGCCATAACCCAAACCCCGTCCCACTCCTCGGGTGGCGGCGTTTGGGCATAGAGCCTCACCCGATCGCGATAAATCTTCGCCGGTCCATCCGCCGGGTCCACCTCCAGCAGCCGTTCGAACGCTGTCGCGGCCTTGGCCCAGTCGCGCGCGGCGTAAGCTTGGAGGCCTTGGTCGTGGAGTTCGAGCACCGCGGCGAGCTGGGTGTAATTTTCAGCCGCGCGCCAGCCGACCGCTTCGAACACCGCGACCGGGCGGTCCTTGCCCTTGACCCGCAGCAGATCGACCTCGCGCAGCAGCGCGGGCGCCTTGAGCGCAGCGACGGTGAAGTCGGATAGCAGGATGCGCGTACCGTAGAACTTGTTGGCGCTTTCCAGGCGGCTGGCCAGATTCACCGCATCGCCGATCACGGTGTATTCCATCCGCTTGACCGAGCCGATGTTACCCACGATCACATCGCCGGTGGAAAGCCCGATACCAATCTCCAGTTCGGTCAGCCCGGCCGCGCGCTGGCGGGCGTTGAACCGCTTCAGCGTGCCGAGCATATCGTTGGCGGCGGCCAGCGCGTTGTCGGGATCTTCAGGCTTGGGGAAGGGCGCGCCGAACAGCGCCATGATCGCATCACCGATATACTTGTCTAGAATCCCGCCATGCTCGAAGATCACATCGACCATGTCGGTGAAATAGGCGTTGAGCACCGACACGGTTTCGCGCGCGCCCATTGTCTCGGCCATCTTGGTGAAGCCTCGCACGTCGGAGAACATGATCGAGACGGTCTGGTCCTTGCCGCTGAGCCCGGCATCGCCCGCGGCGAGCAGCTCGTCGGCGACTTCGGCCGACATGTAACGCGCCATCGTCGAGCGGACGCGTTTTTCCTCGCTGATGTCCTCGACCACCAGCAGCGAACCGATCCGCTTGCCCGCGCCGTCGATCAGCGGCGCGGCGGTGAGGTTGACGGTCGACTTAGTCTCGTCGCGGCGCGTCAGTTCGGCGTCCACCGCGATGCTGTTCTGCCCGGTGGCGATGGTCTCGCGCAAGTTCTGGAGGATCCAGCGGTTGGGGACAGAGAGCATGGAATCGAAGTGCAAGCCGATGAACTGCTCGCGCGGCATCCCGATGATCTCCACC
>JANMQW010000226.1:0-3990 GCA_031370725.1 Novosphingobium sp. | reverse complement strand
TGCCGCTCCAGCTCGAGCACCAGCGGCATCAGCGTTTCGGCGACATAGCGTCCGCCGAACTGGCCGAAGTGGCCGCGCTCATCGGGGCCGGTGCGATAGGAGTTTGGGGTCGCGTTCATGGTCGCGCCGCTTTGCAGAAGGCGGCGATCTTGTCCACGTCCTTGACCCCCGGCGCGCTTTCCACGCCGGACGAAGTATCGACCAACGGCGCGCCGGTGACGCGTACCGCACCGGCGACGTTTTCGGCGGTCAACCCGCCCGCCAGCCCCCACGGCAGCGCACCGCGGTAGGCGTTCAGCAATGCCCAATCGAACACCAACCCCATCCCGCCGGGCAGCGCACCCTTGGGAGTCTTGGCATCGAACAGGATCAGGTCGGCGACCCCGGCATAGGCATCGGCACGGGCGATGTCCGCCGCGCTCGCCACCGAAATCACCTTCCACACCGGCACAGCGTAACGAGACCGCAATTCGGCGGCGCGCTGCGGGGTTTCGCTGCCGTGGAGTTGCAACGCATCGAGCCCGGCCGCAGCGACGGCTTCGGCGATCGCGGCATCGCTCGCATCGACGAACAGCCCGACTTTGCCGATCCGCCCCCCCGTTCGCGCCGCCAGTTCCGCTGCCGCGGATGGCTTGAGATAGCGTGGGCTGGGCGGAACAAAAGTCAGCCCGACATAATCCGCACGCGCCGCAATCGCCGCATCGAGCGTGGCGGCAGTGGTGATTCCGCAGATCTTGATCCGGGGCGCGGGCATGGCGCGCCGCCTAGGCGATCATCGCGCGATTGAACAGCGGCGTACAAGATTGCTTAGCAAATCCGCACTAAAGGGCAGGGTGTACTGTTTTGCCGAAGGATCGACCCCATGCGTATCGTTTCCACCTTGGCCGGACTGGCCGCTGCCACCCTGTTGAGCGCGTGCTCGCCCACATCGTCGGATGCCGATGAAAAAATCTTCCGCGCAGAAGCCGCCGCGGTGGCCGCGCCGAGCGAGGAGACGCTTCCGCCGGTGCTCGACGCCGAAGGCAACGAGCTCGATCCCCAGCTCGCCGACGCGGTGCGCGCGAAGATGGAAGAGGACAAGGCGGCGCTCGAATCGGGCGAAAACGACGCAAGCGCCCCCAGCGACTCTGGGGCACCGGTGGCCGAGGACGAGGGCTGAGCGCTTACGGCGTCAGTTCGAACATCACCGTGACATTGGCGTTGAGCTGGATTTCGCCGGCCGCAACGGGCGAAGATGCCTCGGCTTTGTCAGCCGCCATCCGCGCGTAAAGCACCGGCGGGCCGGGGTTGTAGCCGCCGCTTTCGTTAATCGACAGGATCCGTCCCACCCGCAATCCGGCTGCGCGCGCGTACAGCTCGGCGCGGGCACGGGCCTTTTTCATCGCTGCCAGCCGCGCTTCGTCAGTCGCCGCATCGGGCTCGTCCATCTGGAAGCTGGGGCCGTTGACCTGGTTGGCCCCGGCCTCGACCAGGGTATCGATCACCCGCCCGAACTCGCTCAGCTTGCGCTGGCGAACGGTGACGGTGTTGTTGACGGTGTAGCCGACGACCTTCTGTTCGCCCTGCTCGTAATTTCCGTCAGGCAGCCGGACGGGCTGGGCATAGACCGGGTTGAGGCTGAGGTTGCTGGTCTGGATGTCGCGATCGGCGATCCCGGCCTTCTTGAGCGCGGCGACGACGCGGTTCATGTCGGCGGCGTTGGCGGACAGCGCGGCACCCGCAGTCTTGGCCTGGCTGGTCACCCCGGCGGTGAACACCGCAAGATCGGGCGTACGCAGCGACCGCCCGTCGGCGCTAACGGTGAGCAGGGTGTTGCCCGGGGCGATCGTCATCGGCGCTGTTTGTTGAGCAAGCGCGGCGGAAGATGGCAGCGCGATCGCGCACAGCAGGGCAAGAGTAAAACGCTTCATCGATGGTTCCTGTCGGTTGGTCGCGGATCATGTGACTTGCTGCGGATTGCGCCCACCTGAACTATAGCGTCGCGCCGATCGCCCGGGCCGCCGCCACCGGATCGTCGGCGCGGCTGATTGGGCGGCCGATCACCAGCACGCTGGCGCCCGCATCGCGCGCTGTCTGCGGCGTGACCGCGCGTTTCTGGTCGCCAAGACTGGTGCCCGCGGGGCGCAGGCCGGGGACGACAAGGAACCCGTCCTTCCAGACCGCATGGACCGCGCCTACCTCGTGGCCCGAACAGACCACGCCATCGAGCCCAGCGGTGCGCGCGAGATCGGCGATCCGCAAAACCTGGTCGTGCGCGCTTCCCGCCACCCCGGTGCGTTTTAGATCGCTGTCGTCGAGGCTGGTGAGCATGGTGATCGCAACCACCTTGCAATGCTCGCCGGCGGCGGCCTTGGCGTCTTCCATCATCGCCCGTCCGCCGCTGCCGTGGACGGTGACGATCGCGGGTTCAAGGACATGGATCGCCTGCATCGCGGCGGCGACGGTGTTGGGGATGTCATGGAGTTTGAGATCGAGGAAAATCGGCAGGCCGAGCTTGGCGACCTCGTGCACGCCGTGGTGGCCATGCGCGCAGAAGAACTCGAGCCCCAGCTTGATCCCGCCGATGTGCGATCGGACCTTGCGCGCCAGCTCCAGCGCCGGGTCGAGCTGCGGCAGGTCGAGCGCGAGGTAGACCGGGTTGGTCACGCTGGAGCGATGGGCTGCGCAACAAGCGGCGGCGCGGGGATTTCGGCAATGGTGTTAGGCGCTATCGTATTGGGCCGGGCGATAGTTGCCTCAAGCCCCGAAATCCGCCGGCGCAACCGCCAGCGCTGGGTGCGATGGAGCGCCCACATCGGCACCAGCCCGAACAGAAACGCGCCGATTACCAGCGCGGGCAGCTTGGTTTCCAGCACCAGCGAATTCCAGATCCGCACTTCGACCGGCTGCCAGTTGTTGACGGCGAACAGCACCAGCACCACCGCCACCAAAACCCAGAATATCGTTCGCACGATCGCCATCGCGTTTAGCCCCTGTGACCTGGCGAGCAGGATAGGTTGGAATAGCGGGGAAGGGAAGGTGGTCTAGGTCATTCCCAGCGCAAGTCGATGGGGAGGATCAAGTCTCGCCAAACACCCGCTCGAAGATCCGGTCCACCTGGGCGAAATGATACTCCAGCCCGAAGCTGGCCTCCAGCGCCTCGCTCGGCACCCGCGCGGTCACTTCGGGGTCGGCCTTGAGCAGGTCGAGCAGCGAAAGCGCGCCGTCGCTTTCCCACACCTGCATCGAACTGCGCTGGACGATGCGGTACGAATCTTCGCGGCTGAGGCCAGCCTGGGTCAGCGCCAGCAGCACCCGCTGCGAGTGGACCAGCCCGCCCATCCGGTCGAGGTTCTTCTTCATCCGCGCCGGATAGATCAACAGCTTGTCGATCACCCCGGTCAGCCGCGCCAGCGCGAAATCCAGCGTGATCGTGGCATCGGGCGCGATGTAGCGTTCGACCGACGAATGGCTGATGTCGCGCTCGTGCCACAGCGCGACGTTTTCCAGCGCCGGCAACACCGCCGCGCGGACCATCCGCGCCAGCCCGGTCAGGTTCTCGGTGAGGATCGGGTTGCGCTTGTGCGGCATCGCCGAACTGCCCTTTTGCCCCGGCGAGAAATACTCCTCGGCCTCGAGCACTTCGGTGCGCTGAAGGTGGCGGATTTCGGTGGCGAGCCGCTCGATCGACCCGGCGATCACGCCCAATGTGGCGAAGTACATCGCGTGTCGGTCGCGCGGGATCACCTGCGTGCTGATAGGCTCGGGGACCAGCCCAAGCTTGGCGGCGACATATTCCTCGACCGCCGGATCGACGTTGGCGAAAGTGCCGACCGCGCCCGAGATCGCACACGTCGCGATTTCCGCGCGCGCCGCGATCAGCCGGGCCTTGCATCGCGCGAACTCGGCGTAGGCCTGCGCCAGCTTGAGCCCGAAGGTGGTCGGTTCGGCGTGGATGCCGTGGCTGCGGCCGATCGTGGGGGTGTGCTTGTGCTCGATCGCGCGGCGTTT
>JANMQW010000290.1:0-7717 GCA_031370725.1 Novosphingobium sp. | reverse complement strand
CTCGACATTGCGCGCAGCACCATCGCCCCGCCCCACCCGGCCGCCTGAAGCTGCCAGAAGGCGCGGTTCTTGTTGCCGAAGAACGGCGTGGGGGCGAACGGCAGCACAGCCATAGGCAACGGATAGCGGGTTTTGCCCAAGTCGCAAAATTGCGATACGATGCAACCCAAGGAGAGCCGAAATGGACAACCACACCCCAATAGACGCCGGCGCCGTCGCCGAACTGGAACACGGGCTTGAGGAACGCGCCCGCTTCTCCGCGATGGAGCACGGCACAAAGGAAGACTGGAGCATCATTTCGCGCGATTATATCGCGTTTGCCGGTGGCGTGGCCGATCGGGTGCTGACCCATCTCAAGCTGCTCAAGGGTGATTTTGGCGGGTTTCCGGTGTGCCGCCTGGAACACAGCCTTCAATGCGCGACCCGTGCCCACCGCGACGGGCGCGACGAACGCTATGTGACGATGGCGCTCCTCCACGATATCGGCGACACGCTTGGCACCTACAACCACCCCGATGTGGGCGCGGCGATCATCAAGCCGTTCGTCGACGAGCAGACCCACTGGATTTGCCAGCACCACGGCGCCTTCCAGGGGTATTATTACTTCCACTTCCTCGGCATGGACCGCGACTTGCGCGAGAAATACCGCGACAGCCCGCATTTCGAGGCCTGTGTGGAATTCTGCGAGAAGTACGACCAATCGGCGTTCGACCCGGCCTACGACAGCGAGCCGCTCGAATTCTTCGAGCCAATTTTGCGCCGCACGATGGCCCGGCCACTGGCGAGTTTGTATGTGAAGAATGCGGCGTGAAGGCTAGCTTTCCACTCTGAAGTCGCGCGACCAGTCGGCTACGCCTCCATGTGCGGCTTGTTCTGCGCGCATGGCCACGATCTCAGCCGAGACCGTGCGGACGCGCGCCTTCCATGCGTCATGATCGGGCGTGGCAAACAGGCCCAGGTCGAACCTTGGCCCCCAGCGTTCGAAGAACCGCGCCGCGGCTTGAGGATCGTAGCCTGCGTTGGCTAGCAGCCAGACCGACAGCCGGTCGGCTTCGCGCTCGGTAACCCTGACTTTGCTCCAGCTTCGCCCGGATGCTTTGAGCCGGGCGCGGTGGCCCAGCAGGTTGTGAGCGAGTTCGTGCGCCAGCGCGGCGGCGAGCAACTCGTCCCCCCCATGCGAATCGGGGGGCAACGCCTCGACCAGCTTGCGCCCGATCACCACCCGGCGACCGTCGGCCGCAGCCTCGCTGCCCGCGCTGGTAAGTTCGAAGCGGGTGACACAGGCCGACTCGCCGATCACCTCGATCTCGCGCCCGGCGGTATCGGTGAAACCGGCGCGCCCGGTCGCCAGTAACGCGGCATCGACCCGGTCATGAAGCCCGACCAGCCGGGCATAGTCGCCGGGCGGCACCGCGGGCAGCTCTGAAACCGTTTGCCCGGCGACCGCGCTCAACGGCTGCCGAGAACGCAGCCCGGCGCGCGACGCGGGCGAATCGGCGGCGACCGCCTCCACTGCGATATCGCCACGCAAATCAAGCGCGGTGAGCACTGCGGCCGGATCGGAAAATCCCGCAGCATCGAACAGCGCCAGCCCGATCCCCGGCGCGACTTGGCGACAGAACGGGGCATTGGCCCGTGCCAATTTCCAGCCAACGCTCTGCACCCTGGTATCGAGCGCCTGGAAAACCTCGAGCTGGGCGCGCAAGGTCGTCAGGGTCGGCGCAGCCGCCGCAGGAACCGCGGTGAGCAACACCGCAGCGGCAAGCACGCCGCCTCCAATCATACGGGTTTGCGCGTCTCGGCGATTGCGGTTTCGAGCGCCTGACGCCCGACCGCACCGATCAGCAGCCTGTCGCCGATCACCCACGCCGGGGTGCCGGTGATCCCCAGCTCCTTGGCAAGCGCGACGTTGCCCGCCAGCTCATTGGTCACGGCGGTACTCGCGGCTACCGGCCCAGCCGCCCTGGCATCGATCCCGGCCTTCTGCGCTGCTGCGGCAATCGACGCCTGAGCGGGCTTTTCGCCGCCGAACATCGCCTCGTGAAACGCCGCATAGTGCCCCTGCCCAGCGGCGGACAGCGCCATCCGCGCCGCCTGCTCGCTTTCGCGCGACAGGATCGGCAGTTCGCGCACCACCACCCGCAAATCGGGATGTGCTGCAACCAGCGCGGCAATGTCGCCCACGCTTTGGCGGCAATAACCACAGGCATAGTCGGTGAACTGGACCAGGGTGATCGCGCCTTGCGGGTTGCCCAGCACCGCGCCCGCGAACGGGGTTTCGATCCGATCGCGCTGCGCCGCGATCTGCTTGGCCGCGCCGTTGGCCTGGAGCCGGTTCATCGCTTCGGGCAGGATTTCGGGATGGGCCAGGATATAGTCGTGGACCAACCCCTCGATCGCGGCACGCTCCCGCGTGTCGATTCCCGCCGCGGCGAGCCGTGCCTCGCTGCTGCCCTCGGCGGCGGTCGAGCTGCGGCTTTCCCACCACCACCCGCCCGCCGCGCCCAGCCCGGCGAGGAGGATCGCCAGCGCGGGGAACCATGGGCGCCGCCGTGGGCGGGATGCAGAGGGGAGGATGCGATCGGCCATAAAGGGGAGCTAGCGGCGCTTCTTGTTCTTCTCAATCGCCGCGCGCGCCTGGAACGCGATATCCTGCGCGCGAAGCCAGTCGGGCGATCCCTTGGGCAGCGTCGCCTCGGCAGCCTGTGCGCTGATCAGGGCGAGCGGCATCTGCTGGTTGAGCGCCTGCTGTTCGGCGCTGGCGAGCCGCGCGCGGGGGGTATCGCCCGCGGATTCGTAGACCACGCCGAGCTGGTACCACGCGAACGGGTTTTCGCGATCACGTGCAACCGCGGCCTTGAGAACACGCTCGGCCTCGGCGAAATTGGCCTTGTCCTCGGTGGCGATCAGCGCGTGGCCAAAACTGGTGGCGATCAGCGGCTGGTTGTTGGTCAGCTCGGTCGCCCGGCGCAACGGCGCCAGCGCCTCTTGCGGTCTGCCCGATTCAAGCAGGATCTGGCCCTTGATTTCGAGGAAATAGGGATTGGCTGGTTCCTGCGCGAGCAGCGCATCGGTTTCGGCGGTCGCCTTGTCTATCAGCGCATCCTTGTGGAAGGCATAGGCGCGGGCATAGCGAGCCGGCTCGGTCTTGAGGTATTCGGGATAGGCCTGGAGCGTCGCCGCGGGCTCGGCCAGATAGCCGTAGAGCTTGGCCTTGACCAACTGGAAGCGGCGCTCGAGTTCGCGGTCGTCGGGCTTTTTCCACGCCGGATCGACCGAATAGGTTTCGGTCAATCGGGCGATGCGATCCCCCGACGAAGGGTGCGTGCTGAAAAAAGCGTCCTCGTTGCTGGGCGAATAGCCATAGCGGAATTCCTGATTCTGCAGCGTCTTGAAAAACTCCAGGCTGCCGTGGCCCGAAATCCCGGCCTTCGACAGATAGCTCGCCCCGGCGGCATCGGCCGACGATTCCTGGGTGCGGCTGAACGCCAGGTACTTGCCCAGCGCGGCCTGCTGGCCCGCCGCGATCACCCCCAGCGCCGCAGCCCCGGCGCCCGCCACCGCCGCGGCGACCCCCAGCAGCATCGACAGCAGAGAAATCGAGGACGCCGTCTTGGCGCCATCGCCGATCGAGATCGCGTGACCGCCGGTGACGTGACCAAGCTCGTGGGCGATCACTCCCTGGACCTGGTTGGCCGATCCGGCTGCGTTGATCAGCCCGGAATTGATATAGACCGCCTGCCCCCCGGCGACGAACGCGTTGATCGAGGGATCGTTGATCAGCACGATATCGACGTTGGCCGGATCGAGCCCTGCAGCGCTGATCAGCGGCGCAGACATGTCGCGGAACAGCGCCTCGGTTTCGGCATCGCGCAAGATCGATTGCGCCGCGGCGCTCTGAACTGTCAGTACGACTGCGACCAGTGTTGTCGAGATACGCAGGAAAGCAGAGGATTTGCGGGCCATTTTCGAGCGCGGACTAGCGCCCCGCGGTCTGAACCGGCGATGAAGCCGGGAGCACTTTGGCGAGGAACGGGAACACCGCATCTGCTACCCGGTGATCCCAGTAATCGAGCGGGTGGGCAAGCGTCACCACCATCGCGATATGGGCCCGGCCCTCGATCAGCACCGCGCGGGTCGGCACCCCTGCGTCGGTCAGCTTGCGCGCCAGCATGATCGAATTGCGCGGGCGGACGATCGTGTCCTTGGTGCCGTGGATCAGCAGCATCGGCGGGGCGTCAGCGCGGACGAAGTTGACCGGCTGGGTGTCTTGCGGGCGCGGCCAGTGGCTCATCGCATTGATCGACGATTTCTTGTCGAACGGGTAAAAATCGGCAGGTCCGGCCAGCACCACGGCGCCTTTGACGGTGCCCTCAGGCACGCCCTCGCGCCCCAGCCATTGCCGGTCGAGGGTTAACATCGAGGCGTTGTAGGCGCCCGCCGAATGGCCCATCAGGGCCACGCGCGATGGATCGATCTTGTGCTCTGTCGCGTGGGCGAGCGCCCAGCGGGTGCCTGCCGCGCTATCCTGAAGCATCGCGGGAAACCGCCCCGCCACGTTCAATCGATACCCTACCAGCGCGGTGGCATAGCCTTTTTCTGCCAGGGCGCGGGCGATCCAGTGGTAGTCGTGCGGATTGCCTTCGTGCCAGCCCCCGCCGTGGAAGAACACCACCAGCGGGAAGCCCGCGGCAGGCGCGGTTCCAGCGGGAACGAACATCTCGAGCTTCTGCGCGGGGTCGGCGGCGTAGTTGGCCGCAGCGACCTGGGTGATAGCGGTCGAGCGGGAGAACTTGGCATCGAGCGAATCGAGCGTTGCCGCCGAATCATTGTTGAGCGCCCAAATTGTCAGCGCGCCCAGCCCCAGCACCGCGAGCAGCACCACCGCCCCCGTCCACCCGAGCCAACCCATCCGCTTGCGCCCCGTCCGATCAATCATTTACGGGCTTTAGCCGTGTGTTTGGCGCGTGTCTCGCGCTGGTTTCAGCCGATCAGCTTCTTGGCCGCGCGTTCGAGAAGGGCAACTTCATCGGGCACTTCGCCGATCACCACCACTTCGCCCGAAGCCAGGCGGCGGGCGACGAGCAGCGTGAATTCCTGACCTTCGCTGGCAAGGTCCGCCAGCGTGATAGCCTCCAACTTCCGCAGCTTGCGCGCCAGCGTTTCGCGCGGGGCCTCGCGCGGTTCGAGCGGCTTTCCGCTGGACTGCTTGCGCCAGCGCCGCTCCTCATTGACCACGCCCTTGAGTCCGCCGGGTGCGACCGACAGGAAGGCGCCGAGCGAGCCACGCGCAATTTGCGCGCGGTGCGCCTGATCGAGTGCGGCGGCGAATTCGGTCAAGCGAGTCTTGTCGTAATCGGCCCCGAACACGAGCTTGACCACCGGGGTCATCGGCGCGCGGTCCTGCACGGTCAGCCCGGCATCGGCGACGAGTTCGTGGAAGCCATCGGGCTCGTCTTGCGCGGCCAGGCTGAAGTCATAGGCGCGGCCGATCGCGGCATATAGCGCGCTGCGGGTGCGGTCTTCGCTCGAGCACGCGACCAGCGCCATTTCGCGCGCCGATGCGAGCCAGTCGGCCAGGCCCATGTCCGCTTCTGGTACGTGGAATGCGCCATCGTCTGCCAGTTCGGTCAGCTCGAACGCATCGTCTTCCTGCACGGCAAACGGCGTTTCCCCGCCGAAGCTGGGTTCGGGCCATGCGACGCCGCTCGGGTCGTTGCGCAAAATCAGCGCGCCCAGGTCGAGCACATCGTCGTCGGCTTCGAGAGTGGCTTCATCCGGCCCGGCAGCCGCCCCGGGTGTTCCCGTGAGCGAGACCGGGGCATCGGCCCAGTTGGTCATCTCGTCGTCGCGCCGCGTCATCGGTTCGCCCGAGGCGCCTTCCAGCGCCTGGTCGATTTCGAGCATCAGTTCGTCGGTATCGATCTGGTCGGGCAGTTCCTTCCAGTTGATCACCCCGTAAATGAAATCGATAGTGTCGTCGTCGCTCGAGAACGGCAGCAGGATCCCGCGATACAGGATCGTCTGGCCGCGCTGGTTGACGAACTCGGCCTCAAATCCGATCGGCGCCTGGTTGGCGATGATCTGCATGTAGTGATCGGTGATCCGGCTGAGCAGCGAGCGGCTGGGGACGTCGGACAGCGAATGGATCTCGCCGTCGGTGCCGCACTCGCGTGCCAGCTTGGCGCCCAGGTAATGGACCGCGGGATCTTCGATCCCCGAGGTGAAGTCGAGCAACACCGAATAGGGTCCAAAATCGGGCAGCGCATCGGGATCGAGGTCTTCGATCGAGGGGAAATTACGCTCGGCCAGCAGGCTCGCCCAGTGGTTATAAGCGCGCACCTGCATCCGGCGCTCGTCATGGCCGACGGGCGAAAGTGCCTCGACCCGGTCTTCGTCGACATCGACATAGTCGACCAGGCCGGTCAACCCGGCGGGCTCGTGCCCCTGGTCCGGCCATCCGCGAAACGTGTCCATGCGATCGTGCCCCTGCTTGGTCCTTGGCATTCGTTGTGGCGCAACATGGTAAAGAACCGGTTAAGTCGCGCCGCAACTTTACGGGGTTTTGCTTAGGCGAAAGGTTAGGTCGGTCCAGCCGGATCGGCGACGGCATCGTCGAGCCGCCCTTCGTCGCGGCGCGGCATCGGCGCAAACCGGCGCAGCAGCATCAGCGACAGCGCCAGCCACGCGGCCGCGGCGTGGATCGTGAACGGTAGCCCGCGCGCATCGGCCAGCCCGCCCCACGCCCACGCGCCCAGCGCCATCCCGCCGAACGTCACAGCCTGGTACAGCGACAGGCACCGCCCCAGGATCGGTTCGGGCGAGCGCAACTGCATCGCCACGTTAAGGCTGGTCATCGCCGCGACAAAACTTGCCCCGGCAATAAAGGTTGCCGGCAACGCTGCGGCCAGGTTGGTCGCTGCGGCTATGCCCAGTTGCGCGACAACGAATCCGACGGTTGCCACCGAGACGATGGTCTCGGCTCCGAATTTTCGCCGCCATTTGCTCACCCACAGCGCAACCATCACCGACCCGATCCCGAAAGCGCCGAGCATCAGACCATAATCGATCTCGTCCCCATGCAGCCGGTCGCGCGCGATCGAGGGGAGCAGCGCCTGGTATCCCGCCACGCCGAACCCGAACACCAGCCCGCGCAGCAGGATCTTGCGGATCGCGGGTGAGGCCTGCGAATAGGCAATGCCCTGCCCGATAGAGGCGAGCATCGGGGTGCGCACTGGGCTGGACCGCGGCGGCTTCCAGCGCAGCAGCACCGCGATCATCGCCAGATAGCTGACCGCGTTGATCGCGAACGCCAGTTGCGGGTTCCATAGCGAGATCAGCAAGCCCCCCAGTGCCGGACCGACGGTGCGCGCAAGGTTGAACGAGAGCGCGCCCAGAGAGATCGCCTGGGGCAAGTCATCAGGATCGACCTGCATCCGCACCGACGCCTGCCATGCGGGCGCGTTGAGTGCGGTTCCGGCGCCCACCGCCAGGGTCAGCGCAAGCAGCACGAACGGGCCGATGGCCCCGGCGTAAGTCAGCACCGCGAGCAACGCCGAGACCAGCAGCATTCCGGTCTGCGAGGCGATCATCACCAGGCGGCGATCATAGTTATCGGCGATGGCACCCGCGAATAGCCCCAACAGCATGATCGGGATCGTCGCTGAAGCCTGGACCAGCGCAATCAGCACATGGCTGCGGGTCAGCTCGGTCATCA
>JANMQW010000286.1:0-4546 GCA_031370725.1 Novosphingobium sp. | reverse complement strand
GGGCGGGGGGGTGGGCTGGTGCCGACTGCAACAGAAAAGCTAGTGAAACACCGCGATCCCGGCGTGGAGGGTCAGCGCCATCAACACCAGCGAAGACAGCGCGAACAGCACGAAGCGGATCATCACCCGGTTGACCGTCGCCTGGACGAGGCTGTGAAGCACGCGCAGCGCCACATAAGCCCAGCCCAGCGTGGCGTTCAGCCCGTCGCCCTGGCCGGTGATCGCAAGCACGATCGCGACTGCATAAAACACCGTCGGTGCCTCGTGCAGGTGGTTGTAGTTGTGCGCTTTCCACTGGACCTCGGGCGGCAACACCTTATCGAGCGACTCGCCGGTGCCGCCGACCAGCCCCTTGGAATCTATCCCGGCCTTGCCCATCGCCGGGATGCGGGTGGCGTACATCCACAGCCACATCACCATCGTCCACGCCGCCAGCACCACCAGCGGTTTCAGGATTTCCATGCCCACCATAATTGCCCCCTCAGGCTTGTGTGTTTGGGTTTGTTTACGTCAGCCGGTCATCGTCGCTGGATCGTAAAGTAGCGTCGCCATCACCGCGCGCACCGCCAGAACCAGCAGGCACACCGTCGCAATCGAGAACAGGGTGAAGCGGACCGGGATGCGATTGACCGTCGCCTGCCACAGCGAGTGGACGATGCGGATGGCGACATAGGCCCAGGCCAGCGCGACGTCTATCGCCCCGGTGCCCATCACCGCCAGGATCACGACCGTCGGGTAGAAGATTGTCGGCTGCTCCATCAAATGCGCGTAATTGTGCGATTTCCACGAAACCGATGGGGGCAGAACGCCCTCGAGATTCTGGCCGCGACCCCCGGGAGGAGCGGTCTTCACGTCCATCCCGGCCTTGGCCATCGCCGGAAACCGCGTCCCCGCAGTCCACATCAGCATGATCAGTGACCATACCACCAGCACCGCCGCTGGTGCGAGCATTTGCGCCTGCATCGATTGTCTCCCCCGTCCGTCCCGCGAGCGAGAGTGCGGGGGAGGGGGTCGATTGTCAAATGCAACCGATCAAGCGGTGGAAGCTAGCACCTGCGCGAAGGCCGCGGCATCGACGTTGCCGCCGGTCAGCGTCACCGCGGTGCGTCCGTCGGTTGGCACCTTGCCCGCCAGCACCGCCGCCAGCGCCGCCGCGCCACCGGGTTCGAGCACGAGGTGAAGTTTGGCAAAAGCATAACGCTGAGCCGCGCGGACTTCGGCGGGCGACACCGCCACGCCATAGGCGCAGCGCGCTTGAAGGATGGCGAAATTGATCGGCCGGGTCGCGGGGGTTTGGAGCGCGTCGCAGGCGGTTGGCGGCGCGTCGGCCGGCACGCGCTGGATCGTACCGCTGGCCAGACTGAGGCGCACATCGTCCCACCCTTCGGGCTCTACGGGCACGATTTCCGCATCCGAGCAGGCCAGCGCGAGCCCCGCGCTAAGCCCGCCGCCCCCGCAACACGCGACGATCCGCGTCGGCGAGCCACCCGCGCGCCCAAAAACTTCGGCGGCCATCTGCGCGGCGATCTCGATGCCGACGGTTCCCTGGCCCTCGATCACCCAGGGATCGGCATACGCGTGAACCAGCGTTGCGCCGCGTGCCTCGACCAGCCTTGCGGCCACGTCATCGCGATCCTCGCCGCCGGGACGGTCATAGAGCACCACCTCGGCGCCGAGCGCGCGGGTGTTGGCGAGTTTTACCAGTGGCGCATCGTTTGGCATGACGATCGTCGCCGAAAGGCCCAGCCGCCTAGCCGCCCATGCGACCCCCTGAGCGTGATTGCCGCTGGACACGCCGACCACCCCGCGCAGGCGTTGTTCATCACTGAGGTCGGTCAGGCGGTGCCACGCGCCGCGGATTTTGAACGCACCCACCGGCTGGAGCGACTCGGCCTTGCACCACACGGTTTCGCCGCTTGGCAATTCGAGCGGCAGCAGCGGGGTGGGCGGCAGGAGCGCGGCTATTTTGGCGGCGGCGCGGACGACACCCTCGGCGGTCGGGGAACGGAGACTTTCAACGGTCATTGTGATCCCCTAGAGCGCGACACTTGCAGCCCGCCATGGCGACGGCGTCGTATTCGAGTCAACAAGGAGCATTCATGTCCAAGGTTTTGGTGATCGGCGCGGGCGGGGTCGGATCGGTCGCGGTGCACAAAATGGCGATGAACCCCGAGATTTTCAGCGAAATCCATCTCGCCAGCCGAACCCAATCCAAGTGCGACGCGATTGCGCAAAGTGTGAAGGAACGAACCGGACAAGCGGTGGCGACCTATGCCATCGATGCCGACGATGTCGCCGCAACCACCGCACTCATCCTGCAAATCAGTCCGCGGTTGGTGGTCAACTTGGCGCTGCCGTATCAGGACCTCCACATCATGGACGCCTGCCTGGCCGCGGGGGTCAACTACCTCGACACCGCCAACTACGAACCGCGAGATCAGGCGCATTTCGAGTATTCGTGGCAGTGGGCTTATCAGGACAAGTTCAAGGCGGCGGGGCTGACCGCGCTGCTCGGCAGCGGATTCGATCCAGGCGTCACCAGCGTGTTCGCCACTTGGCTCAAGAAACACAAGCTCGACACCATCCGCACGCTCGACATCCTCGATTGCAACGGCGGCGATCACGGCCAGCACTTTGCCACCAACTTCAACCCGGAAATCAACATCCGCGAAGTGACCGCGCCGGCACGGCATTACGAGACCGGCAAGTGGATCGAGACGCCAGCTCTCTCCACAAAACAGCAGTTCGCGTTCGAAGCGGTCGGCCCCAAGACGATGTACCTGATGTACCACGAAGAGCTCGAAAGCCTCGCCCGGCACCTCCCCGAAATCGAACGCATCCGCTTTTGGATGACCTTTGGTGAGGCTTACATCACCCACCTGACCGTGCTCCAGAACATCGGCATGACCCGGATCGATCCTGTGATGTACGAAGGGCGCGAGATCATCCCGCTGCAATTCCTCAAGGCTGTTTTGCCCGAACCGGCCTCGCTGGGCGCCTCGACCAAGGGCAAGACCAACATCGGCGACATCGCCACCGGCTTCAAGGACGGCGAGGAACGCACGTTCTACATCTACCAGATCTGCGACCACGAAGAGGCGTTCGCCGAAACCGGCAATCAGGCGGTCAGCTATACCACCGGGGTTCCAGCGATGGTCGGCGCGGCGATGCTGCTGACAGGGGCATGGGCTGGACCAAAGGGTGAGGGCGGCGTGTTCAACATGGAACAGTTCGATCCCGACCCATTCCTCGATATGCTCGGCAGGCAGGGGCTGCCGTGGCAGGTCAAAGAACTTGGCGGGCCGCTAGGGTTTTGATCAGGCTGGCATTGCGCGGGGTCCTTCGACAGGCTCAGGACGAGCGGACCTTTTACCCACCCCCGCTCATGCTGAGCTTGTCGAAGCAACTGCGCTGACGGAGCAACACAATGGAAACCCGAGCCGGAGACCCTGGCGCATTCGCCAACTTCGACCTCAGCCGGGTCGATTCCCCCGCGTTCGTGGTGGACGCTGCCAAACTGCGCGCCAACCTAGCGATCCTCGCTGAGGTCCGCGATCGGGCCGGGATCAAGGTGCTGGCCGCGCTCAAGGCATTTTCGATGTGGTCGACCGCGCCGATCGTCGGCGAATACCTTGATGGGACCTGCGCCTCGGGCCTGTGGGAAGCACGGTTGGCGGGGGAGTTCTACGACGGGGAGATCAGTACGTATTGCGCGGCGTACAAGCCTGAAGATCTGCCCGAAATTCTGCGGTTATCCGATCACGTGATCTTCAACTCGCCGCAACAGATCATCCGCTGCGGTGCGATCATCGCGGCCGCGCGCGATGGCGGCGATACGTTCGATATCGGTCTTCGGATCAATCCCCTGCACCCCACGGGCGAAGTGCCGCAGTACGATCCGTGCGCGCCGCATTCGCGACTGGGGTTTCCGATCGACCAGCTGACCGCCGAGCATTTCGAATTGATCGACGGGCTCCACCTGCACACGCTGTGCGAACAGGATTTTGCCCCCCTCAGCGACACCTGGGACGCGGCATTCGACACTCTCGAACCGTTCTTCGGCCAGTTCAAATGGATCAACCTGGGAGGCGGGCACCACATCACCCGTTCGGATTATCAGCGCGAGGAGCTGGTCCAGTTTCTGCTCGACCTGAAGGATGACACCGACGCCGAGGTGTATCTGGAACCCGGCGAAGCGGTGGCGCTTGATGCCGGCATTCTGGTCGGCACGGTTCTCGATCTGGGCGAGAACGGCATGCCGATCGGCATCACCGACATTTCGGCGACCTGTCACATGCCCGACGTGATCGAAGCCCCGTACCGCCCCGCGATGCTGGGCGAACTCGACGACGGGCCGCTTGCAGTGAGGCTGGGCGGCCCATCGTGCCTCGCGGGTGATGTGATCGGCGATTACTGCTTTGCCGAAGGACCGCGCGTCGGCCAGCGCTTTGCATTCCTCGATCAGGCACACTATTCGATGGTCAAGACCACTACCTTCAACGGCGTCCCGCTGCCTTCGATCTGGTTGTGGGACAGCAAATCCGAC
>JANMQW010000234.1:0-4948 GCA_031370725.1 Novosphingobium sp. | reverse complement strand
TCAGCACCTCACTGCCGATCAGGTCGAACACCTTTTTCACACCGGTAGCGGCTTCCACGGGATCGCGGTAATAGTCGATCAGGGTCGGACGGGTCACGAACAGCGAGCCTTTCTGCGCGAGCACGCCCAGGTTCACCCCGGTCACCGCGCCCGAGGCATTGCCGTAGCTGGCGATTATCGCGCGTGGCGCGCACGAATCGAGCGAGGCTTGCCAGGTGTCCTTGCCGACCCCGTCAAATACTGCGCGCACGCCCGCGCCGCCGGTCAGTTTGCGAACCCTGGGTGCGACCTCGTCACGGTCATAGCGGATCACGTGATCGGCCCCTGCAGCCTGCGCGATTTGAGCCTTGGCGTCGCTCGAAACGGTGCCGATCACGAACGCGCCGACATGCTTGAGCCACTGGACCAGCAACAACCCTACCCCGCCCGCGGCGGCGTGGACCAATACCGGCCAGCCCGCTTCGACGCGTGCGCAGCGATCGACCAGCGCCTCCACGGTGCAGGCCTTGAGCAACGCGGCGGCGGCGATATCGTCGCACACACCGTCTGGAATCCGGAATAACGTGGCGGCCGCAAGGTTACGCGCGGTGGCATAGGCGCCCGGGCCGCTGAACGTGCAGACCCGGTCGCCCGGCGCAAATCCCTCGACGCCCTCGCCGACCATCTCGACAACGCCCGCAGCTTCCATCCCCAGACCAGAGGGCAGCTTGACCGGATAAAGTCCGCCGCGATGATAGGTGTCGATGAAGTTGAGGCCGACCGAAGTGTTGCGCATCCGCACTTCGCCGGGGCCGGGAGGCGGCAGCTGAGGGTCGCGCCACTTGATGACCTCGGGTCCGCCATGCGCTTCGATAAAGGCTGCGATCTCGCTCATGCGCGCAGCTCCGCCCATTCGGGGTGGCGGCGGAAGGCGGCTTCGACATAGCTGCACTGGGGTTCGATGGTGTCGCCCGCCGCGCGCGCATCGGCAATCAGCGCTTCCACCAGTTTGCCTGCTACGCCTTTGCCGCCAATCTCGGGCGGAACCAAGGTGTGGTCGGCAATCAGCGTGGTGCCGCGGCGTTGATAGGTCAGCCGCCCGATTGCATCGCTACCGGGTACCTGCGCGCGGTATTCACCGGTCGCACCTTGGTCGTGGCGGGTGATCGTGATGCCGTCCATGAAATCTCCTGTGCTTTACCCGGCGCTTGCACCTGCGCTTGACCACCAACGCGCGGACCCTATCAGCGGCTCCCATGCGGTTCTTCTCCGATAACGCAGCGTCGGTCCATCCCCGTATCTGGGATGCGCTGAAGGCTGCCGACGCACCCGATACGGCGTACGATGGCGACGCCTTGTCGGCGCGGCTCGATGCGGCGTTCTCGCAAGCTTTCGGGGTCGAATGCGCGGCGTTGTGGGTGGCTACCGGCACCGCCGCCAATTGTCTGGCGCTAGCTGCGCTGTGCCCGCCGCATGGCGGGGTGCTGTGCCACCGCGAGGCGCATATCGAGGTCGACGAGGGCGGCGCGCCGGGTTTCTACACCCACGGCGCCAAGCTGCTGCTGGTCGACGGCGATGGCGCCAAACTGACACCGGAGGGGCTGGCGGAGGCGCTCGCGCCGATCCGCGACGACGTCCACCAGGTCCAGCCGCACGCGCTCTCGCTGACCCAGGCGAGCGAGTATGGCCGGGTCTATGCCCCCGCCGAGATCGCAGCGCTGGCGGCGTTCGCGAGCGAGCGCAAGCTGGGTCTGCACGTCGATGGCGCGCGCTTCGCCAACGCGGTCGCGTCGCTTGACTGCGCGCCGTTCGACGCCTGCAAGGGCGCCGCTGCGCTAAGCTTCGGTTGCGTCAAGAACGGCGGGATGAACGCGGAAGGCCTGGTGCTGTTCGACCCCGCGCTGGCCGATCTCGTCAGGTATCGCCGCAAACGTGCCGGGCACCTGCAGTCGAAAGGCCGTTTTGCCGCTGCGCAGCTTTTGGCGATGCTCCGGGGTGACTTGTGGCTGACAAATGCCCGCAGCGCCAACGCCGCTGCCCAGGAAATCGCCTCCGCCTGCGGTGAGCGCCTGCTCCATTCCGTCGAGATCAACGAGATTTTCGTCGCGCTGGCCCCCGACGAAGCCGCCGCCTTGCGCGCGCAGGGCTTCGAATTCTACGACTGGCCCGCACCCGCCGACAGACCCGGCGCCGCGCGGCTGGTGACGAGCTGGAACAGCCGGGCACAGGACGTAGGCGCGCTGGCCCGGGCGATCGCAGCCCTGTGACACGAGTACTATGACTTCTGGCCCACACCCGCCGCACGCGCTGCTGCGCCCGCGCATCCTGATACCGTTCGTGTTCGTCACGCTGGTCTGGGGTTCGACCTGGCTGGTGATCAAGGATCAGATCGGCAACGTTCCGCCAAGCTGGTCGATAACCTGGCGGTTCGCGCTCGCCGCAGTCGGAATGACTGTTCTCGCGCTGGTCCGGCGCGAATCGCTTAAGCTCGACGCCGCCGGCCACCGGCTCGGGCTCGTCGTTGGGTTGTTCCAGTTCGCGTTCAACTTCCAGTTCGTCTATCGCGCCGAACACTTTCTGACCTCGGGAATCGTCGCGGTGCTGTTCGCGCTGCTCCTAGTGCCCAACGCGCTGCTTTCGTGGGCTTTCCTGAGCCAACGCCCGACCCGGCGGTTCCTGATCGGAAGCGCAATCGCGCTGGCGGGGATCGCGCTGCTGCTGGCTCACGAGTTCCGCATTGCCCCGCCGGGCGGCAGCGTGGAGCTGGGCATCATCCTGACCGTGCTCGCCATCCTCTCGGCTTCGGCCGCCAATGTGATCCAGGCGAGCGCAGCAGCGCGCGCGCAGGCGGTCGTCCCGTTGCTGGCGTGGGCGATGACTTATGGCGCGGTGGCCGACGCGGTGTTCGCGCTGGTCACCGCCGGACCGCCGCAGTGGGAGCCACGTCCCGCCTATTTCGCCGGGATCGCTTATCTCGCGCTGGTCGGGTCGGTGGCGACGTTTCCGCTCTATTTCAACTTGATCCGCGAGCTCGGTCCGGGCCGCGCCGCCTATAACGGGGTGGCGGTGCCAATCGTTGCGATGGCGCTGTCGACGCTATTCGAAGGCTATCGCTGGACGCTGCTCGCGGCGGGCGGCGGGGCGCTGGCGCTGGTCGGGCTGGTGATCGCGCTCAGGGCGCGCAATCCATCGACGTAGGTCGGATAGACAGGCACCCAGCCGAGCACGCGTTTCGCCTTGCCGTTCGCCACCCGCCGATTCTCGGCATAGAACGCGCGCGCCATCGGCGACAGATTGGCTTCGTCGAGCGATAGCAGCGGCGGTAGTTCGCGACCGAGCAGACGGCAGGCCTCCTCGATTACCGCGTTCTGGCTGGCGGGGAGGTTATCGGCAAGGTTGTAGACGCCCGCAGGCACCGCAAGCCCGGCGATCACGCCGCTGACGATATCCTCGACGTGAACCCTGCTGAAGACTTGTCCGGGCACATCGACGCGATGCGCCACGCCGCTTACCACCCGATCGATTGGGCTGCGGCCGGGGCCGTAGATCCCGGGCAACCGAAACACGAGGGCACCGAGCTTTTGCCAGGCGAGGTCGGCATCCGCGCGCGCGGAGCGGCGACCGGCTCCGCCAAAGCCGACAAGCTCCGCGCTCTCATCGACCCACGCCCCGCCGGTGTCGCCATAAACACCCGTTGAGGAGAGGTAGCCGATCCACTTGCCGTCCATCGACTGGCCGTAAGCCTCCAGCACTGGATCGCCCCCGGCCGAATCAGTCCTTTTCGAATCGGGCGGCACCGAGGACAGCACATGGCTCGACCCGGCCAGCGCTGACTCGACCGTGGCCCGGTCCGCAAAGTCCAGATCGCCATCGCGCCCGGTCGCGCAAATCGTCCAGCCATCGGCACGCAGCCGCGCCGCCAGGACCTTGGCGGTATATCCCAGGCCAAAGATCAGCATTTGATGAGCGATAGTTCGATCTCCGATTGCAGACCCACGCGGGCGGTTCTAACCCCTATCCCGCTCATCCCGAGCGAAGTCGAGGGATCGCGCACGAGGCCCTGCCGTTGCGCACCGTGTCTCGACTTCGCTCGACATGAGCGGGACACCGGGAGAGATATGCCGCCATGACCGAAGTCGCCCAGCACCCCTCGACCCCGCCCGGCAACACCCAGACCGCCGACGCGGCGATCCCGCCGCAGAACCCCGCCACGATCAACCGCAAGGACTATCGCGCGCCGGCATGGCTGGTCCCCGATATCGCGCTCGATTTCGCGCTCGGCCTGGAAACCACGCGGGTGCGATCGACGCTGGCGGTAGAGAAAAACCCTGCCGGCGACGGTAGCGCAACTTTGCGCCTCGACGGCGACGGGCTGGCGGTAACTTCGCTCACGCTCGATGGCCGCAACTTCAATTCGTGGGCGATGGACGGCGACGATCTGCTGATCGATCTGCCGGGCGAGCGCCATACGATCGAGATCGAAACGCGCATCCACCCTGCGGCCAACAGCCAGCTTTCGGGGCTATATGCCTCGAACGGGATGCTCTGCACCCAGTGCGAGGCCGAAGGCTTCCGCCGCGTTACCTTCTTCCCCGACCGTCCCGACGTGCTCAGCAAATACAGCGTGCGATTGGCTGCGGACAAGGCGAAGTTCCCCGTCCTGCTCGCCAACGGCAACGAAGTCGCCACCGGCGAAGACTTCGCGCGCGATGGCGACGGCACCCACTGGGCGCAGTGGGACGATCCCTGGCCCAAGCCGAGCTATCTGTTCGCGCTGGTCGCGGGCGAGCTGCTGCACAACAAGGACAGCTTTACGACTCAATCGGGGCGCAAGGTCGATCTGGCGATCTACACCCGCCCCGGCGACGAAACCCGCACCGGCCACGCGATGACCAGCCTGATCGCCTCGATGAAGTGGGACGAGGAGGCCTATGGCCGCGAGTACGACCTCGACGTGTTCAACATCGTC
>JANMQW010000198.1:0-9349 GCA_031370725.1 Novosphingobium sp. | reverse complement strand
ACAGGCGAACGATGTCTGCGCGTTGCCGCTGGTGCGGCGGATGGCGGCGTTGCTGGATCGCGATCCCGATGCGTTCGCGGAAGGCGACCCGCTGCCGCGCGGCTGGCATGTCGCGCTGTTCAATCCGCCGACCCCGCAGTCGCAGTTGCGCGCCGATGGTGCCGCGCATCTGGGGGTTACTCTGCCCGATCTGGGAATGCCGCGGCTGATGATGGGCGGGCGACACATCGAGTTCGTGCGCGACATTCCAATCGGTGCGCGGGTTTGCCGGACGAGCAGACCAGGCGAAGTGCGGATCAAGACCGGCAGATCGGGCCGGTTCGCGCTCGTCGACGTCGAGCACCGGATCAGCGTCGAAGGCGATGACGCGCCGGTGACGATCGAGACCACAAGTTACATCTTGCGCGAGCAGAACAGCGGCGTGTCGGCCAGTCTTCCGGCTTCGGCCGCAAGAGCGGTTCCGGCGGCGGACGTGTCTCGGACATTCACGCCCGACGAAACGACGCTGTTCCGGTATTCCGCGATCACCGACAACCCGCACCGCATCCACTACGACCTCGCCTACGCGCGATCGGAGGGATATCCGGCGCTGGTCGTCAACGGTACGGTGCCGACGATGCTGCTACTTGAGATGTTTCGCGCGCATGTCGGCGGGGAGCCGACGCGACTGCACAGCCGCAACCTCGGCCAGATTTTCTGCGGTGCGCAGTTGACGCTGACGCTCTCGAGCGAGGACGACGGCTGGATCATGCGCGCGCACGGACCTGCGGGCGAAGTCGCGCTGGAAGCGAAGGCTTGGCAATGAGCGAACCGGTGCCCACACCCACCCAGATTCCTACGCAGACCCCCGCACTGTGGCCCGGCGCGCTGGAAGAGGCGCGCGAACTGATCGGAGTCGAGCTGCGCCGCACCGGCCAGCAGTGGAACACCGAAGCCTCGCCCGACGCGGTGCGTCATTTCTGTTGGGGGCTGGGCGACGACAACCCGCTGTTCACCGACCCGGACTATGGCGCGAACTCGAAGTACGGATCGGCACTCGCCCCCGGTTGCTTTCTCTATACCATCGACACAACCGTCGTTGCACCCAAGCTGCGCGGGATCCAGTGGCTTTATGGCGGGACCGACTTCGAGTGGTACGAGCCGATCCGCCACCGCGACCGCTTCACGGTGAGCGCGAGGCTGCTCGACGCGGTCGAGAAAGCGGGCGGGAAGGCAGCCAAGTTCATCATCCAGACCGGCGAGACCCGCTACACCAACCAGGACGGAAAGCTGGTCTGCGTGGCGCATGGCCACACAGCGCGCACCGCGCGATCCAAGGCCAGCGGCGGGCTGAGCTACGCGCCGCGCGAGACCCACAATTATTCGCCCGAAGAGCTGGAAGCGATCGCCCACGCGATCGAGACCGAGGAACTGCGGGGCGCCGCACCGCGCTTCTGGGAGGAGGTCGAGGTCGGGACTGCGATTCGGCCGATGCTGAAGGGTCCGCTCAACATCACCGACATGATCTGCTGGTATTCAGGCGGAGGGCACAGTTACCAGTCGCACCGCCGCGCCGTGATGCACCGCAAGCGCCACCCGGCCGATGCTTTCGTCAATGCCGAAACCGGCGCACAGGACAGCGCCGCGCGCGGGCATACCGAATCCAAAATGGCGCGCGAGGTGGGGATGCCCGGGGGCTACGACGTCGGCCCGCAACGTATCTCGTGGATGGGTCAGTTGATGACCAACTGGATGGGCGACGACGGCTTCCTGCGCCGCCTGAACGTGTCGGTGCGCCGCCCCAACATCTTCGGCGACGTCTCGTGGTGCCGCGCGGACATCGTCGAAAAGCGTATCGACGATGGCACGCATGTGGTGGACCTGGCGCTGCGGGTTGAGAACCAGCTGGGCGAGGTCACGGCCAAGGGCACAGCGACGGTTGCGCTTCCCGCGCGGTCACACTTTGCCTAGACAGCGTGCCTCGCAGTCGCAAATGTCGCGGCTGGCGGAACCTTCAGGAACAGCGCAAGCACGGCCGCAGTGCCGACCGCAGCCATGCTACCGAGCAGTGCGGCATCGTAATTGCCGAAATTGTCGCGGGCCAATCCAACAAAGAACGGGCTCAATCCATACCCGAGTACAAAGATGCTGTAGAGCAGACCGTAGATTGCGCCGTACGACCGGGTTCCGAAATGGCGCGAGCAAAGGTACGCTACGAGGTCCACCTCCGCACCTGCCGCAAGCCCCACAAACATGACGGCGGCGGGAGCGAATTGCAGGCCGAACCCATACAGCAGCAGCGACCCCGTGGACGCCAGCAGCAAGGTGGCCATCGTCACCAGGTTGGCCGGGAAGCGATCGAGCAACATGCCGACACCGATCCGGCCGGCGATGGTCGCCAGGCCGAGCAGCGATGCGATCCGCGCAGCGCGCCCCGGTTCGGCCCCGAGGTCCGAAAACAGCGGCACGAAATGAACCACGAGACCGCCCACGCCCAATGACATTGCGATCGCCATGACCGACAATATCCAGAACCGGTTGGTGCGAAGGGCTTCGGCGAATTCCAAGCCGGAATTGGCCGCCCCGGCAGCGCTGCTGGCTCCGTGTCGCTCTCCCCGAAACCCCAGCCAGACCAGCGGGGCTGCCAGGCATGCCATGGCTCCAAGACCGGACATCGCCACCTGCCAGCCTTGCCATTGGATCAGATAGGAAACGAACCGGGGAACCCAGAAGCCAGAGATGCCAGCGCCGGTCATGGCAATGCCCATCGCGAGCCCGCGTCGGGCATCGAATGCCGAAGTGATCGGGCCGATCATGATGATTGCGGTGGACGGCACCCCGACGACCGCCAGCACAACATATCCGGCCCACAATTGGGTGACGTCCGACAAGGCAAACGGGAGCAGCGCAAGCAGAGCGCCATAAGTCAGCAGGCTGAGAGATCCGACGCGCGCCGCCCCGAACCTGTCACCGAGCCTTCCCGCCAAAGTTCCGCAGAGAAACATCGCGACCGTTGCGAAGGTGAGGGCCAACGACATGTCAGCCCGGCTCCAGCCGAACTCGGCTTCCCACACCGGCATGAACGTGCCCATGCTGTAAAACAGGCTCGACAACATTCCGACCGACAGGCCGAGCGCCGCCGCAGCCAGGAGCTGCGGGTTGCGGCGTAGCTCCGGGTGGAGCTTCAGCGGCATGGTTGTATCTCGGCCTCCGGTCGATCGCCACGCAATACCGCAGTCCGCCCGATACGTGCGGACTGCGGCTGTAGCGGAAGCCTAGTTCTTGATGCTCAGCGTGATGCCGTATGTGGCCGGCATACCGGCGAAGCGGACGGTCGTGTCAAGATAGTGCGCGGCGTTGGTGACATAGTATTCGTTGAAGATGTTCTTGCCCCACGCCATCACCTTGTAGCGGCGATCGCCGAACTCGTAGCCGACGCGTGCATCGACGGTTACGTAGGATGGGATCACGAAGGGCTTGCCGATCCCTGCAGCGTGCCGGTCATTGGGCAAATTGCGGAACATGATCGAGCGGCCATTCAGGGTCGATGTGGACGAGGATTGTCCGCGCAAGTCGGCACCGAACAGGATCGCGCCGTCGCCCATTTCGTAGCGATAATTCGCGTTGAGCGAATACGACCATTTCGGGGTGAACGGCAGTTCGCTGCCGGTGAAGTCGCACGGTCCCGGCTTGGCGGTGGTGCCGCAGCTGTTGCCATAAGCGGTCGGGCCGACGAAGTGCGCGCCCTTATCCGTCTTCACCTCGGAGTCGAGATAGGTCACCGAGGCACCAAACGTCAGGCCGACGGCCGGTCGCACAGTGAGTTCGGCCTCGGCACCCATCACCTTCGATTTGGGCACGTTGATCAGGACGTCGAGCACGTCGAAGATCGGATCAACGACTTTCCCACGTATCTGCTTGTCGGTGTAGTCGTAATAGAATGCGGCACCGTTCAGCTGAATCAGGCGATCGGCCAGCGAAGCCTTGAAGCCCGCTTCGTATGACAGCACCGATTCCTGGGTTACCGGAAAATAGGCCTTGAAATCGGCGCTGGCGAGCGTCGGGTAGCTGCCTGCCTTGTAACCGCGCGAGACGTTGGCGAAGAACAGCGTGTCCGAGTTCGGCTTGTAGTCGATACCCGCGCGCCACGAGAAATTGTCTTCCGCCAACGTGCTCAAGATGCGGTCACCCGGAACGCCTTTCGCGTTCAGCACATAACAGCCGTTGACCCCGATGGGAGTGAACGGATTGCCCGAAAACCCTCCGATGATGTTGAACAGGGTCGAGACGAGACCGTCGCCGTTGCCTTTCGAACACAATTCCGCGCGGTTGCGCGAGTCGGTGTAGCGTCCGCCCAGCTTCAGGGTCAGGGCGCTGGTCAGGTCATACTCGCCGTTCGCGAACACGGCATAGTTGCGGATATTCTGAAGGACTTCGCTGCCCGTCGTGTTGATGAACAGCGTACCCGGAGCCGATGACGACCCGTTGGCGAACGTCAAAGCCTGGTCTTCGAAAGTCCGGCTCTTTTCGTAGTTGGCGCCCAGAACCCAACGAAACGGCCCTTTGCCGGCGTTGGCCAGACGCAGTTCCTGGTTGAACGAGTGAATGTTTGCCAGTCCGTCGCCAATATTGGCCACCGCCTGTGCGGTGCCGTCCTTGTCGCTGAAGAGGTGCTGGTCGAAATCGAGATATGAGGTGATTGAGGTGAGGGTCGCGAAATCGCCGAGATCGAGGTCCGCACGCAGCGCGCCCTGGATGAACTTTCGATTGCTGCGTGGCGAAAGATCCGCCGTCGTCCTCGGGACGACACTGAAGTCCCCGGTGGCGACGTTCTTGAAAACGGCATAGTTGGACGTTATCGTCCAGTCGGCAGATCGTGGGTTTTGACTCGCGAAGGGCGCGGCGAACACGGCTGGCTGAACGGCTGCCGGGTTCTGCGCGCGAATCGCGATCAGCTGGGCCGCCTGGGGCTCGCTCTTGTCCTGCCAGGCGGTCACGGTGGCGCGCAGGCGCAGAGCCTCGCTCGGGTTCACGTCGAGTGTCAGGCGACCGGAAATGTACTTCTGAGCGCCGTTGCGGTCGCCGGGACGGGTCAGACTGCGCTGCCATCCATCGCTATCGGCCGCGGACACGGCGAGCCGGACGCCGGCGTTGGCGCCAAGCGGGGCGCTGATGAAAGCGTTGCCGTTGAGAGAGTTGAACCGACCATAGCTGATGTCGGCACCGTACCGCAGTTCATCGGTCGGCTTTGCGGCGATGTAGTTAATCGCACCGCCGGTCGCATTCTGGCCGAACAAGGTGCCTTGCGGGCCCTTGAGAACCTCGACCCGTTCCAGATCGAAGGCGGCGCGCAGGGTGAGCACGGGAAACGGTAGAGGCACTTCGTCGGTATAGACACTGACCGACGGGTAGACGCCGAGGCTTTCCTCGTTGAAGCCGATCCCGCGCAGGGTGTAGATTGGTGTGCTGGTGCCGCTCTCGGCAAACTTCAGCCCGGGCACTGCCGCAGCAATGTCCTGAACCGACGTGATCCGGCGTTCCGATAGTGCCTCGCCACTGATCGCAGTGACCGAAAGGCCGACATCATTCAGATTTTGTTCGCGCTTGTTCGCGGTAACGACGATGTCGCCCGCGTAGCCTTGGTCCGCATCGGCGCGGTCTGTGTCAGAGGCAGCTTGCGGCGGCGGGGGCACGTTCTGGGCCTGCGCAGCCGTTGCGACGCCGATAGCCAGTGCGAACATGCAGGTCCCCTGCGATGCGCGGCGAATTCCTCTCATGATCTCTCCCCTTGGATCAAACCTTATTGCACAGATCCTAGCCCCAAAAGATCGCATCCGTCAATTGTTGGACCGTAGATTTTTTGTGATGGGCCTACGTGACGGTATAAATCGTTGGCTACGGTAGGACAATTGACATAATTGGTCGTCCGGAGTAGAGGCGAGGGTGTCTGGGTAGAGGAGACCAACGTGGATCAGTCGCACAACGCGCGTGTGTCCGAAGTCGATGCGATTGTTGTCGGGGCTGGATTTTCGGGGCTCTACATGCTTCACCGGCTGCGCGAGCTCGGCTTCACGACTCGCCTGTTCGAGGCGGCCAAGGGTGTCGGCGGAACTTGGTACTGGAACCGCTATCCCGGTGCCCGCTGCGACTCGGAGAGCCATTATTACTGTTACTCGTTCTCCGACGAGATTCGCAAAGAGTGGCGATGGAGCTGCCGCTATCCCGCGCAGCCCGAGATCCTCGAGTATCTGAATTTCGTCGCCGACCGGCTCGACCTCAAGAAGGACATCGAGTTCGGCACGCGTCTGATGTCCGGACGATACGACGAAGCCGCCCACGGCTGGGTGGTCGAGACGGAAAACAGCGAGACTGGCCGCAGCGAGACGGTGCGCGCCCGCTTCCTGATCACCGGAGTGGGCAACACCTCGACGCCCGCCAGTCCCAACCTTCCCGGACTCGATACATTCGCGGGCAAGGTCTATCACACCGCGCTGTGGCCGCACGAGAAGGTCGATTTCACCGGACAGCGGGTTGGGCTGATCGGCACCGGGTCGAGCGGTATCCAGAGCACGCCGCACCTCGCCGAGGAGGCTGCCCATCTCACGGTGTTTCAGCGGACAGCAAACTACAGCGTGCCCGCCCGCAACCATCTGTTGACCGACCAGATGCGGCGCGATCAAAACGACAATTATGCTGAACTTCGGAGGCTGACGCTGGCCTCGCCGATCGGCATGTCATTCGAGTCCGCAAAGGTCTCGGCACTTGAGGTTTCGCCTGAAGAACGCCAGGCGACGCTCGACGAACTTTGGGACCTGGGCGGCTTCCGCTTCATGTTCACCAGCTTCAACGACATCGTCTTGGACAAGCAGGCCAATGCGGTAGTCGCCGACTACATCACCGCGAAGATCCGCGACAAGGTCAGCGATCCGGCTGTTGCCGATGTGTTGTGCGACTTCAACCATCCGGCCGGAACCAAGCGGCCGCCGATCGATACCGATTATTACGAGACTTTCAATCGCGACAACGTCTCGATCGTCAGCGTCCGTGCGAACCCGATCCGCGAAGTGACCGCCGATGGGCTGACTATGGAAAACGGCGACCATCACCAGTTCGACGCCATCGTGTTCGCGACCGGCTTCGATACCGTCACCGGCGCGCTCATTAAGATGAACCTGCACGGCAAGGGTGGCCAATCGCTGGCCGAGAAATGGAAGGACGGGCCGCGCGCCTATCTCGGCCTATGCACCGCAGGCTTCCCCAACCTGTTCATGATAACGGGGCCGGGCAGCCCGGCGATTCTGACCAATTTCCCGGTCTGCATCGAGCAGAACGTGGAGTGGATCGCGGGTGCTATGGACCGCATGCGCGAACTGAATGTCGGCGAGATCGAGGCTTCAAGCGAAGCGGAGTTCGAATGGGTCGAGAAGATCGTCGAGGCGGCGGACAAAACTTTGTTCCCGACCGTCGACTCCTGGTACATGAACTCGAACCTGCCGGGCAAACCGCGGGTCTTTACAGCCTATTTCAACGGCATGAACACCTATGCCGAAATCTGTGAGGATGTCGCCAAGGGCGGCTACACAGGCTTCGAACTGCGCAGCCGCGAGGTGGCAACAATTACCGCCTGAGCTGCGGCAGCGCTTCCCGGCTGGTCGGCGTCGCCGGGAAGCGTTCGTCGCTTGAAAAGCGTCAGCCGATCACGCCTGCCGTAGCCAATCGCTCGAATTTCTCTGCCGAAAGACCGAGTGTGCCGCGCAGCACGCGTTCGTTGTGTTCGCCGACCAACGGTCCGCGGGTGCCGGTCGCGACAGCCACTCCACTTACGTTCCACGGCGCGCGGAACAGCACTTCGGGCCCGAGCTGGGGTATGTCGACCCTGTCGGCCATGCCTCGCGCCGCGATCTGGGGATCGTTGAATACGCCCTCGATGTCGTTGACGGGCGAGGCGGGCACCCCGGCCGCTCGCAATTCGGCGACGAGGTGGTCGCGATCTAAGGTCCTGGTCCAGGCTGCAAGCAGGTCGTCGAGCTCTTCACGCCGGGCGATCCGCCCGCTTGCAACGACAAGCCGGCTATCGGTGGCCCATGACTGGTCTCCTGCCACACCGCCCAACGCGACCCAGTCGTCATCGTCGCGGACCGCGATCGACAGCCAGCGGTCGTCGCCGCTGGCCGGATAGATTCCGTGCGGTGCCATTGCCGGGTGCGCGTTACCCGCGGGAAGCGGCTGGCGGCTTTCGGCTTGGGCCTGAAGGGCATAGGGTGTGAGCGTGCCGAACAACGCCTCGGTCTGCGACAGATCGATGTAGCAGCCGCGCCCGGTCGTCTCGCGCCGCGCGAGCGCGGCGAACAATGCCACCAACCCATGGACGGCGGCGTTCGGATCGCCGATCGCGAAGTTGAGCGCGCCGGTCGGCAGCTCGCCGGGGTACCCGACCAGCGATTCGAGGCCGGCGAAGCTCGACATGGTGGGCGCGTATGTCCGCATGTCAGCCAGCGATCCAAACTGTCCGGCACCCGACATCGCGACCATCACCAGGCGCGGATTGGTCGCGCTCAGCGTATCGTAACCGATGCCCGAGCGTTCGACCGATCCGGCCGACATGTTCTCCAAAACGACGTCGCAGGTTTCAGCGAGTTGCTTCAGGAGTTCGACGCCAGCCGGCTCCTTGAGGTTCAGCGTGATCCCCGTCTTACCCTTGTTGATCTGGTGAAACATCGGCGACATGTCGACGGTGTCGCCCTCGATCCGCAAGCCGTCACGAAAGATGACGCCGGACAGGCGCGAATTGTCGGGCCTCGCGCGATGCTCGACCTTGATAACCTCCGCTCCCAGTTGGGCAAGGATGCTGCCCACTTGCGGCGCGGCCCAGACCCAGCCCAGGTCGAGCACGCGCAACCCCGCCAGCGGCCCGGTCGTGGCGGCAGGTCGGCGTCCGCCAGCCTCCGACAGCAGAGTGTTCGCGACATTCGGAGCCTGTCCAGCGCCGCGCACCTGCGCCACGCGAAAGGGCAGGCCAGGGCCGACCAAATGGCGATTGTTCGACTCCCATGGACGCAGAAACGCACGCTCGGTCAGTTGCGGAGTACCAATCACGTCGATCATGTCGCGCAGCGGCGCTATAGTCAGCTTGAAGCGATCGGCGATCTCCGCGATCTCGGCCTTTGTGCGCTCGGCCAGCCAGGGCGCGACCAGCGCATCGACTTCCTCGGGGTATTGCTGCCCCATTGCGCGCAGCTTTTGATAGCGCGGCTCCTGCGACCAAGCTGGTGTGCCCATCGCCTCGACGAAGCGCTGCCACTCGGGGCGGGTCCGGCCCGACAGGCACACCGCGCCGTCGGCACAGGGCAGTATCACGAACGGGTAGGCC
>JANMQW010000181.1:0-1907 GCA_031370725.1 Novosphingobium sp. | reverse complement strand
GATTCGGTGCCTCAGGGCACCCGCGGATTGATCCGCGGCTGCCCGCCGGGCCTGGCCAAAAAGAACAACGGCTGTCTGCCGCCGGGGCTCGCTCGCGGTGCGAGAGTAGCGACATTCTACGACAGTCCGTCCTGGTGGAATTTCGACGATCGCTGGCACGATTCGGCCGACTGGAGCAATGGCGATTACCGATATTATGACGGCTATCTGGTGCGTTCGGGTGCCAGCGGGATCGATTCCTGGCTGCCACTGTTGGGCGGCGCGCTCGCTCCGGGCAACCTGTGGCCCAGCCAGTACGAAACCAACTCGCTCTCGCCATACTATCAGGACTACTATGGGGTCGGCCAACCCGAGGGCTATCGTTATTACGACGATACGCTCTACCGGGTCGATCCGCAGAGCAACGCGATCACCGCGATCACCGCGCTGTTGACGGGCGACAGATTCCAGGTCGGCCAGCGGATGCCGCAGGGCTACGACGTGTACAATGTCCCCACCAGCTATCGCGACCAGTATCGCGACGGGCCGAACGCGGATTACCGCTATAGCGACGGCACGATCTATCAGGTCGATCCGACAACTCAACTGATCCAGACCGTGATCGAGTTGCTGACGTGATCCGCCGGCCCCCGGCCATCATCGTAGGCGCGCTGGCGCTGCTCCCGCTCGCCGCCTGCAACAAGGCTGCGGACAGCGCCACGCCCGCTGCGACCGCCGCCCAAGCCAGCGCGGCGACGCTGGCTTCGGCCATTGGCGGGGCGCCGGGGCTGACCACGGTTGCCGCTGCGCTCAAGGGCACCGGGCTCGCCACCGTGTTCGATGGAACCGCGCCCTACACGCTGCTGGCGCCTGACGATGACGCCTTCGGCAAGCTCGGCGGGTCCGCAGCGATGCTCAAGGCGCCTGAGAACGGCGCGGCGATGGCGGCAGTGCTCAAGGCCCATGTTCTGCCGGGCTACGTCACCGTCGCCGATATCAACGCCGCGCTAAAGGCCGCGCAGGGCAAGCCGGTGCGGATGAAGACGATGGCCGGCGACGAAGTGACGTTCACCCGCGTCGGGGAGGTGCTGACCGCAACCGCGGCGGACGGGTCGAGCGCCAAAGTCTCGGGATCGGCGCTGACCGCAAGCAACGGCGTAGCGATCCCGATCGACACGGTCCTCAAGAAGGTGCCCAAGACGTCTGCTCCCTAAGCCGGACCACCGTTTCGCGCTTGCATTCGCCCGCCAATATCGCACATGGCACGTTGCGTTTTAATCGAGCCATTAACAGGCTAGAATCGGGAGAATCGGCGTGGACAGCTACCTCAAGAACTACATCAACGGCGCGTGGGTCGACAGCATTGGCGGCAAGCGTCACGAGGTGATCTCGCCGTCCACCGAGGAACCCTGCACCGAGATCATGCTGGGGACCAAGGCCGATGTCGACGCCGCTGTCGCTGCCGCCAAAGAGGCCGGCAAAAGCTGGTCGCAGACCACCGCCGCAGAGCGCCTCGCAGTGATGGAGCGGATCGTCGAGGAATACAAAAAGCGCGTTCCCGATCTCGCCAAGTCGATGGCGAACGAGATGGGCGCGCCCGTCAGCTTCGCCTCCACCGCACAAGTCGGCGCGGGGATCGGTGGGTTCCTGGGCACGATGGAAGCACTCAAGGGCTTTTCGTTCAGCGAACAGATGGCGTCGGGCAAAGTGGTTTACGAGCCGATCGGCGTGGTCGGCATGATCACCCCGTGGAACTGGCCGCTCAACCAGATCGCGCTGAAGGTCGCCCCGGCGCTCGCCGCGGGTGATACGATGGTGCTCAAGCCCTCCGAAGAATGCCCCGGCAACGCCGCGATCTTCGCCGAAATCCTCCACGCTGCGGGCGTTCCCAAGGGCGTGTTCAATCTTGTCCAGGGCGATGGCCCGGG
>JANMQW010000180.1:0-4039 GCA_031370725.1 Novosphingobium sp. | reverse complement strand
AGCAGGAACTGGACCAGGCGCTGCTTCAGCCCTTCCGCCTTCTGGGCCAGCAACGCCTCGCGGCCGATGAAGCCGCCGGGCTTGTCCAGCTTCACCGCAAACCCAAGGCCCGCTTCAAGCGGCGTATCCTCATCGGTGATGTCGTGGCCCCAATGGCGATAGGCCTTTTCCATCCGCAGCGCGTTGAGCGCGTGATAGCCGGCGTGTTTGAGGCCAAAGGCAGCGCCCGCCGCAACGATCTCGTCATAAACCCCGGTCATGAATTCCGTCGGGATATACAGCTCCCAGCCCAGCTCGCCCACATAAGTGATGCGCGAGGCCCGGACAATCGCATAGCCCAGCTCGATCTCCTGACTGGTGCCAAACGCAAAGGCCCCGTCCGACAGATCGTTGGGAGTCAGCGACTGAAGCAGGACGCGCGAGTTTGGCCCCATGATCGAGATCACCCCCATGCCCGAGCTGACATTGGTCAGCACTGCATGGGCGTCGTCGGGAGTATGGCGCGACAGCCAGTTGAAATCGCGAACTTCGGTTTCTGCCCCGCCGACGATCAGGAACGCATTGGCGGAAAGCCGCGTGACGGTGAGATCGGCCTCGATCCCGCCCTTGTCGTTGAGCCACTGGGTATAGACCAGCTTGCCCGGAGCGACATCGACATCGTTGGCGCAGACCTGGTTGAGCACCCCACAGGCATCGCGGCCTTCGAGGCGGAACTTGGCGAATGAGGACTGGTCGAACAGCGCCACCGCCTCGCGCACCGCCTTGCATTCCGCTGCATTGGCCGCAAACCAGTTCTGGCGGCCATAACTGTATTCGTATTTGGGAGTGCTGCCCGGCTCGCCATACCAGTTGGGACGCTCCCACCCGAACGCCTCCCCGTGGCAAGCGCCCGCTGCCGCCACCCGATCGTGGATCGCTGATTTGCGCACCCCGCGCGCGGTTTCATACTGCTTGAAGGGGTAATGCGTCGCGTAGAGGAGGCCGAGGCTTTCGGTCACCCGCTCGCGCAAATATTTGCGATTGATCTGGAACGGCATGTTGCGGCGGATATCGACCGTCCACAAATCGGCGGGCGGGATGCCATCGCGGATCCATTCGGCCATGACTTTGCCCACACCGCCCGCCGATTGCAGCCCGATCGAATTAAGCCCGGCGGCGACGAAGCAGCCTTTCAGTTCGGCGCTTTCACCCAGGTGATAGCGGACATCGGGGGTAAAGCTTTCCGGTCCGCAGAAGAATTTCTGGATACCCGCGCTCTCCAGCGCCGGAACCCGGCGCATCGCATCGATCAGCAGCGGTTCGAAATGTTCAAAGCTGCCGGCAATTTCGTCGAAGCAGAAATCGTCGGAGATGCCATCCATCCCCCAGGGCCGGGCATTGGGCTCGAACGCCCCGACCAGCAGCTTGCCCGCATCGTATTTGAAGTAGCCGCAGTAATCATAATCGCGCAGCACCGGCAGGGTGGGATCGATCCCCTTCACCCCTTCGAACAGCACGTAGTAATGTTCGCAAGCATGGAGCGGCGCAGCCACGCCAATGCTAGCGGCCAGATCGCGGGTCCACATCCCGCCGCAGATAACCACGTAATCGGCGTCGATCGAGCCTTCGGCGGTATCGACGCCTGTCACCCGCTCGCCATCGTGGCGGATCTTGGTGACTTTGGTATTTTCGAAAATCCGCGCCCCGCCGTTGCGCGCGCCTTTGGCGAGCGCCATCGTGATATCGACCGCGTTGGCATAACCGTCGCTAGGAATATGGATCCCGCCGACCAGATCATCGACGTTGACTATCGGGGCGAGGTTCTTGATCTCTTGCGGCGAGATTACGTGCACCGGAAGGTCGAACACCTTGGCCATCGAGGCGCTGCGCTTCAATTCCTCGAACCGCTCGGCATTGGTCGCCATCGAGATCGAACCGCACTGGCGATAACCGGTGGCCTGACCGGTCTCTGCTTCGAGCCCGCGATAAAGCTCGCCGGTATATTTGGCGAGCTTGGTCAAGTTGATCGAAGGGCGCAACTGGCCGACCAGCCCCGCCGCATGCCAGGTGGTCCCGCTGGTCAGCTGCTTGCGTTCCAGCAGAACCACATCGTCCCACCCGATCTTCGTCAGGTGATAGGCGATCGAGCAGCCGATCACGCCGCCGCCGACAATCACGACGCGGGCCTTTTTGGGAAGATCTGCCACCGCGCTCAAGCCTTCATCTTGGCGTTGTCGGGATCGTAGGCGGGATGCTCCAGCACGGTCGCGCCGCGCAATTCGCCCTGCAACTGGATCGCGAATTTCGATCCCGGCGTGGCGTGGTCCAGCGGCACACTGGCGAAGAACAGGCTCTTGCCGACGCGATGGCCATAGCCGCCCGACGTGGTGAGGCCGATGCAGCGATCGCCGATCATGCAAGGCTCCGCCCCGCGCACATCGACATTGGCTGCATCGACTTCGCCATAGACAATCCGGAACCGGTCGGGGGCGTCGAGGGTCTCTTGCCGACCGACAAACTGATCCTTCTTGAAATTGATGAAGCGGTCCATCCCGGCCTCGATCATCGTCAGCTCGTTGGTCAGCTCGCTGCCCCAGGCCTTGTTGCCCTTTTCCATCCGCATGGTGTTGACCGCGTAAAGCCCGTAATTGGCGATGCCAAAGTCCTGCCCGGCAGCCCAGACCGCATCGTACAACGCGGCCAGATCAGCCATCGCCGGATGCAATTCCCAGCCCAGTTCGCCGACATAGGACACCCGCAGCGCGCGCACAGCGAGCCCGGCGATGACGATGTCCTGTCCGCTGAGCCAGCGAAAGCCTTCGTTGGAAAGGTCCGCATCGGTCAGCTTGGCGAGCACTTCGCGCGACCGCGGCCCGCTCAGCACCAGCACGCCGCGATCCATTGTGACGTTGGCGATGGTCACGTCTTCTGCAGGCAATTTGCTTTGCACCAGATGATCCAGATCGCGCTGTTCGGCGGCGGCAGCGGACAGGCAATAGAACTGCGCGTCAGCCATCCGCGTCACGGTCATTTCGCCATAGATCCGACCGAGCCGTGACAGCGGGTGGACCAAGCCGATCCCGCCCTGCTTCTTGGGCATCCGGTTGGCGCAGATCCGGTTGAGGAAGGCCTCGGCATCGGGGCCGGTGACCTCGTATTTGGCGAACCCCGACAGATCGAGCACACCCACCCGCTGCTGAACCGTCTGGACTTCGGCGGCGACCACTTCGAACACATTGGTGCGGTGATAGCCGGCTTCCTCGGAACGGCCATCAAGCGAGAACCACTTGGGTCGCTCCCAACCATAAGTCTCGCCATAGACCGCGCCTGCGGCCAGCAGACGGCCATAGAGCGCGCTGGTTTTGCGAGGCCGGCCATCGGGCTCTTCCTCGCCCGGGGGGCGCGTGGTGAAGGTCAGCCGGTAGTCGAGGAACACTTTGGCGCGGCTGTAATCCTCATCCGCGAACGCCCCGTAACGGCGCGGATCAAATTCGGCCATATTTATATCGGCATCGCCATAAACGATCGATTGAGCCAGATATTTGCCCGACCCGCCACCCTGCGCGATGCCGAAAGAGGTGCCGCAGCAGTGCCAGAAGTTGCGCACGCCCCCCGCCGGACCAAGCAGCGGCCCGCCGTCGGGCGTGTGAGGGATCGCGCCGTTGACGATCCGGCGAATCCCGACCTCGCCAAACACCGGCATCCGCTCAACCGCGCGCTCCAGCCATTTCGAGATGCGGTCGAGGTCGTCGATGAACAGTTCGCTGGTCGATTCCCACTCGGGCTGACCCTTCGGTGCCCATGCTTCGGCCAGGCCGATATTTTCATAGATCCCGATCAGCCCGCTCTTTTGCTCCTGGCGGAAATAGCCCGAGACATACGGGCAGCGCATCACCGGAATTTCCTGGTCCCGTTCCAAGAAGGCCGGGATCGGATCGGTGACGATATAGTGGTGTTCCATGTTGGTGACAGGAATGTCGATCCCGGCCATCTGCGCGACCTGCCGGGCATAGCAGCCTGCCGCGTTGACGACGATTTCGGCGCGGACCGTGCCTTGCTC
>JANMQW010000208.1:0-2768 GCA_031370725.1 Novosphingobium sp. | reverse complement strand
CGGCGGGGTCTTCCCCGCCGTTTGCTTTGCAGCTTAAGCAGACTGGTCGCACCATCCGAACGATAGCCTGTCATTGCCAGCATTAACCTGCGCGACTATGGCGCAAAGTGCCGTTTGCCGCGCGTGTTTGGCCAAGTGCCGCCTTGCCGAGGGTGGCTTATCGATATAACACACCGGCGCATTCGGTTCGTGGCGCAACCGCGCCAGCTAGGGCAGTGAGTTTATGAACGACGAAACCCGGATCGACTTGGCTACCGCCAGCCCGATCGACAGCTTCGATCATCAGTCGTTCGGCGAGCAACGCAGCCGCCGCAAGTGGTGGATCGCAGGCGCAATCGCGCTCGTCCTAGCGATTGGCGCGTGGTTGTATTCGCGTTCGGGCGGCGAAGCCGCTGACGCCAAGCCCGCCGATCAGGCCCCGACAGTGACCGTCATCACCCCTGGACGCGGCACCATCCAGGGCACGATCAGCGCCACCGGCACGCTGGCGGCGCGGCGCGAACTGCCCGTCGGCTCGGTCGGCGAAGGCGGCCAGATCGTCCGGGTGCTGGTCGAAGCCGGCGACTGGGTCGGCCAGGGGCAGATTCTCGCGGTGATCGATCGTTCGGTCCAGACTCAGCAGGCAGCGAGCCTCGGCGCTCAGATCCAGGTCAGCCAGGCTGACGCCAACCTTGCCCAGGCCAATCTCGACCGCTCGCTCAAGCTGGTTGCGCGCGGTTTCGTCTCGAAGGCCGACGTCGATCGGCTAACCGCCACGCGTGATGCCGCCAGCGCGCGCGTGCGCGTCGCTCGCGCTCAGTTGGGCGAAGCGCAGGCGCGCACCGCGCGGCTCAATATTGTCGCACCCGCCGCCGGGCTGGTGCTTGAGCGCAACGCCGAGCCCGGGCAGGTGGTCGGCGGTGCCAGCGGCGTATTGTTCCGCCTCGCGCGGGGCGGCGAGCTTGAGTTGCGCGCCGGGGTTTCGGAAACCGACCTTGCCCAGCTCGCCCCCGGAGTGGTCGCGCAAGTCCAGCCGATCGGCACCGAGCGGAGCTTTTCCGGCCAGGTCTGGCAGCTTTCGCCGGTTATCAATCCGCAGACCCGCCAGGGCATCGCGCGGATCGCACTTGCCTATGACCCGGCGCTGCGCCCCGGCGGGTTCGCCACCGCGACAATCGCCAGCGGTGCGCTGGTCGCGCCGTTGTTGCCCGAATCGGCGATCTTGAGCGATGACAAGGGCAGTTTCGTTTATATTGTCGGCAAAAGCAGCAAGGTCGCGCGCCGCCCGATCAAAACCGGTATCGTCACCGAAAACGGCATCGCGGTGACCGAAGGCCTCGCCGGGTCCGAACGCGTCGTGCTGCGCGCGGGCGGGTTCCTCGCCCCCGGCGACAAGATCGTGCCGCGCACCGCCAAGACCGCCGCGACCAACTGAGCGCGTAGCGCGAAAGAGCCGATCGATGAACTTTCAAAACATTTCGGCCTGGTCGATCCGCAACCCGGTGGTGCCGATTGTCCTGTTCCTGGGCCTGTTGATCGCGGGGCTGGTCGCGTTCAGCGGAATGAAAGTCCAGTCCGATCCGGACATCGAATTCCCCGGGGTGATCATCTCGATCGCACAGCCTGGCGCCGCGCCGACCGAGATCATGACCCAGATCACCCAGCGGATCGAGTCCGCAGTGCGCTCGATCAACGGGGTCCAGTCGATCAGCTCGACCGCGCGCGAGGGCAACAGCCAGACAGTGGTCGAGTTCCAGATTGGCACCGACATCAGCGAGGCGGTCAACGAGACCAAGAACGCGGTCGACCAGGCGCGCAACGAGCTGCCCGACGGGATTCTTGAGCCGCAAGTGGTCAAGATGCAGACCTCGTCGCAGCCGATCGGGTATTTCGCGGTGGCTGCCGACGATATGACGATCGAACAGCTCAGCTGGTTCGTCGACGATACCGTTTCGCGTCGTCTGCGCTCGATTTCCGGGCTTTCCGGGGTAGATCGTTCGGGCGGGGTGGACCGCGAAATCGTGGTTGAACTCGATCCGGCGCGGATGCAGTCGTTGGGAGTCACCGCCAGCCAGATCAACGGCGCCTTGCGCGCGAGCAACATCAATACCGCGGGCGGCCAGGCCGAGGTTGCCGGATCGCGTCAGTCGGTGCGCGTGCTCGGCAACGCCAAGACCGCGTACGACCTGTCGCAATCGAACATTGCGCTGCCCGGCGGGCGCACGGTGAAACTGGCCGACGTCGCCAGGGTCAGCGATCGCTATGGTGAGCTGACCTCGATGGGCAAGGTTCGCGGTTCGCAGGTGATAACGTTCGGGATCACGCGCGCGCGCGGCGAATCCGACGTCAGTGTCTATGACGCAGCGGTGACGGAGCTGGCTAAAATCAGCAAAGAAAACAACGATGCAGTCCGCTTCACCCCGTTGTTCACCGAGGTCGACCAGACCAAATCGCAATACGAAAGTTCGATCGCCGCGATGATCGAGGGTGCCGTGCTGGCGGTGATCGTGGTGTTCTTTTTCCTGCGCGATTGGCGCGCCACGTTCATTTCGGCGCTGGCGATCCCGCTCTCGGCGATCCCGACGTTCTGGTTCATGGATCTGCTCGGATTCACCCTTAATACGCTCAGCCTGCTCGCGCTCGGGCTGGTCGCGGGGGTGCTGGTCGATGACGCAATCGTCGAGATCGAAAACATCGTCCGCCACATGCGGATGGGCAAATCTGCCTATCAAGCTTCGATCGACGCCGCCGATGAGATCGGCCTGGCAGTGGTGGCGACCACCTTCTCG
>JANMQW010000064.1:0-5802 GCA_031370725.1 Novosphingobium sp. | reverse complement strand
GCAACGGCTCAAGCTTGTCGCCATTGCGGCGCCCGGCGAAGACGAGAAAGCCCTCCGCCGCAAAACGCCGCGCGATGGCGGCGCCGATGAAATCACCCGCGCCAATCACCGCGACCACGGCGTTACGCGCGGCTGCCACCGCCTCAGGCCGCCTGGCCGAGCGCGATATAGCGCGCCAGGTGGTAATCCTCGTCACCCAACTGATGATTGATCAGCACCAGCCGCTTGGCAAAATGGGTCATCGCCAGTTCCCAAGTCATCCCGATCCCGCCGTGAAGTTGGATCGCCTCTTCGGCGACGAACGTGCCGGTCTTGCCAATGGTGTATTTGGCGGCCGACAGCACGCGCTCGGTATCGGGACCCGCCCGGTCGAGTGCGGCGGCGGCGTTGATCACCGCTGAGCGCGCTTGCTCGATCTCGAGCAGGACCGTCGCCATGCGGTGCTGCAACGCCTGGTTGCGCCCGATCGGCTCACCGAACTGGACGCGGGTGCGCAAGAACTCGATCGTCGTGTCGCGGATCACTTCCATCAGGCCGAGCGCTTCGGCGCACAAAGCGAGGGTACCTGCCGCCATGGCGTCAGAAATCAGCGCACCGCCTACGCCTTCCGCGCCGATCAGCGCCGTGGCGGGCAGGGTGACAGCGTCAAGCGCCACCTCGGCAGCGCGTCCACCATCGACGCAAGGGTATGCGTCGAGCGAGACTCCGGGCGTGCCCGATGTGACGAGGAACAGCGAGAGGCCGCCCGGATCATCCTCAGCTCCCGAGGTGCGCGCGGTGACCAGCAGGTCGGCGCCTTCGGCATCCCGGATCACGCTTTTTTTGCCGCTCAACACCCAACCGTCGCCCTTGCGTTCGGCGCGGGTCGCGACCGTGGCGCGGTCGTACCCGGCAGCGGACTCGTCGTGCGCGAAGGCGACCGTGTGCTCACCCGTGATCAGGGCTTCGAGTTCAGCGCCGCGCCCCGCAGCAGCGAGGATGCGTCCGGCCATCAGCGAAGACAGGAACGGCGCAGCCACCAGCCCGCGGCCGAGCGCCTCGAACACCACCATGATGTCGAAGCCGCCCCCGCCGAACCCGCCGTGATCGGGGCTGAACAACGCGCCGATCGCGCCGAGTTCGGCGAACCCGGCCCAGACCGCCGGATCGTAACCCGGAGCGGTATCGGCCAGCTTGGAGCGCGCCATCGGATCGGCTCTGTCAGAGATGAACCGGGCGAGCGTATCGGCCAGCATACGGCGATCGTCGCTGTGAGAAAAGTCCATGTGTCGAAGGCCTTAAAGCTGGAGGATCATCTTGGAGATGATGTTTTTCTGAATCTCGTTCGAACCGCCGTAAATCGAAAGCTTGCGCAAGTTGAAATACTGCGGGGTTACCGCCGCCGCACCCTCGGGCCCGACTTCCTCGCCGTTAAAGCCCTCTTCCAGCGCCTCGGGCATAAATGGCAGCGCGTTGGGGCCCAGAGCGCGCCGGGTCAGCGCGCTGATGTCCTGGCGCAACTCGGTGCCCTTGATCTTGAGCATCGAGCTTTCCGCGCCCGGCGCGCCGCCGCCCGCCACCGCTGCGACAACGCGCAACGCGGTGGTCGAGAGATTGCCGAGCTCGATCTCGGCCCGCGCCAGTCGCGCGGCGAACAACGGATCGTCGAGCAGGGGCTTGCCGCCGCGGCGCGCGCTTGCGGCTATCGTCCGCAGCCAGCGCAGCGCCGCAGTCGAAGCACCGACCGAGGCCATCCCGGTCCGCTCATGCGTCAGAAGATATTTGGCGTACGTCCAGCCGCGGTTTTCCTCGCCAACCAGGTTTGCGACCGGAGCGCGGACATCGCTGAAGAACACTTCGTTCACCTCATGGCCGCCGTCCAGCGTAATGATCGGGCGCACCTCGATGCCGGGACTGCCCATGTCTATCAGCAGGAACGAAATGCCTTCCTGGCGGCGTTCGGATTGCCCGGTGCGAACCAGCGCGAACATCATCGTGGCGTGCTGCCCAAGCGTAGTCCACGTCTTTTGGCCGTTGACGACATATTCGTCGCCTTCGCGAATAGCCCGTGTTTTCAATGCAGCAAGGTCCGATCCTGCGCCGGGCTCTGAATAACCTTGGCACCACCAATCCGACCCATCCTTGATCCGCGGCAGCCAGTGCGCCTTCTGCGCCTCGCTGCCGTACTTGAGCAGCACCGGGGCGAGCATGTTGATCCCGAACGGCAATGCGCGCGGGGCGTTGGCGAGCGAGGATTCGAGATCGACGATGTAGCGTTCGACCACCGACCACCCGGTGCCGCCCCATTCGACCGGCCAGTTCGGCACCAGCCAGCCCTTACGGTCGAGGATTGCGTGCCATTCTTCCTGTTCGGCCTTGGACAAGTGTTGACCGAGGCGAATTTTTTCCGAAAATCGCGCGGGTACTTCGGCGGAAAAAAATTCGCGAACATCGTTGCGAAACGCCTCTTCGGCGGGGGTGAATTCCAGATCCATCGCTGCTCTCCTTGGGATCACCGTAGATACCCGCCCGATCACCCGTCAAGCCAGTTGCAACGTGCAACGCTTGCCCGGCAGGATACGACCCGATAGCGCGAGGTTAACGAGGGAGCGACGGGAGAAACCCTATGACGAATGTCCAGTTCCTGTTCGATTTCGGCAGCCCTAACGCTTTTCTCGCGCACCGCGCGATACCCGCGATCGAACGGCGCACCGGGGTGCGGTTCAGCTATACGCCGATCTTGCTTGGCGGGCTTTTCAAGCTGACGGGTAACCAGTCGCCCGCCACTGCCTTCGCGGGGATCAAGAACAAGCCCGAATTCCAGCGGCTCGAAATGCAGCGCTTCATCGCGCGCCACGCGATCGCAGATTTCGTGTTCAATCGGTACTTTCCGATCAATACCTTGCAACTGATGCGCGGTGCGGTGGCGGCGCAGGAGTTGGGCGTGTTCGAGCGGTACGTCGATGCAATCTATGACGCGATGTGGACCATGGGGCTCGACATGGGCCAGCCCGAGGTGGTGGTCGCCACGCTGAACGGCGCGATGCTACCGGCCGAGCAATTGCTCGCGCAATCGCAGTCACCCGAAGTCAAGCAACGCCTGCTCGACAACACCCAGGCGGGGTTCGCGAGCGGTGCATTCGGCAGCCCCAGCTTCCTGGTTGGCGAAGAGCTGTATTTCGGAAAGGACAGCCTGCGCGATGTCGAGGAGGAAATTGTCCGCGCCTCGGCTGAGAGGTGAGCAAGCACTCACGCTCGATTGCGCGGTGTGAGAGGCTTGTCCAACGGTTCTCACAGCCTGATCGTTCGTGCAGGCATTTTTCCACGCGTCGATCTGCTCGAGCACGTATGCGATGCCTTGAACTTCGGTCATACGCACAGCGCGGCTTGGTTACGCCGGCTTCTTGTGCTGGAGCCCGGTGCGCTTGCACGACGCGACCAGTTGATTGCGCTGGTTATAGGCGCGGTGGATGAAAGTGACGATCCCGGCATTGGGGCGCGATTTGGATTCGCGCAGTTCGGCGACTTCGGTTTCGATATGCAGCGTGTCGCCGATGAACACCGGAGCGGGGAACCGCACCTCATCCCAGCCGAGGTTGGCAACCGCGGTGCCCAAGGTCGTGTCGCCGACCGAAACACCGACCATCAACCCTAGAGTAAAGGTCGAATTGACCAGGATCTGGCCGTAATCGCTGTCCTTCATGGTCTCCGCATCGAGATGCAGCTGCGCGGGATTGTGCGTCAGCGTCGAGAACAGCAGATTGTCGGTCTCGGTCACCGTGCGCCGGATGGCGTGGTGAAAGACCTGCCCCACCGAAAGCTCTTCGAACCACAGCCCGGCCATCAGTAAATCCCACGGACCGAGATCGCCGCAACGCGCTGATCGGGCACGCCGACAAGATTACACGTCACGTCCAGTACCTCGAACAGGGTGCGGTCGTCATCGCCACAACATCAACCTCCATCGTGACCGGCTCGGAGATCGAGAAGCAGTCATGCGCTTCGCACAGGCTAAGCTGTTCGCGCGGATTGTCTATCCCGACTGGTGGAAGTGCGCCGTGGGGCGAGCAAATTCATCCCGCATTTCTGCGGCTATTGACAGAATATGAGCATGGTAAGGTGGCGAAGACGGAGTCCGACCAAATACCATACTAAGTCATTGTAGCAAAAATTAATTTTCCTGACGGAGAAATCCCTTCCCCACAGCATTCCCCACACACCATGCGCCTGTCTTGAGCCTGTCGAAGCGGCCATGGCCGAGACCATCAACGGACTCTACAAAGCCGAGGCCATCTGACGGCAGCGGTCATGGCGAAGCGCTTCGGCGGTGGAAATGGCGACCCTGCGCTGGGTCGACTGGCCCAACAATCGCCGCCTCTTCGGTCCCATCGGCCATTTCCCGCACGCCGAGCCCGAGGCCAATTACTATCTTGTCATGATCGGTGGGCTGCTTGGTCACGCCAAAATCGGTACGTCGCAGCGTTATGCCCATTTGGACGATGCGACTCTGCTGGAGGCATCAGACACCATCGGTTTGGCGATCAACACTTGGATGAGGGAGGGTTCCAAAGTGTCCAGCTTCGCTGGCTTGGTCCGGCGGAACGGCGGTTAGGTTGGACGTTGGAGACTGTCCGGACTCGGGCGTGAGATCCGGGAAGCGGACGTTGGTTCAGGCGAGGCTGAGGAGGCTTGTGAACGACGGCCCTGTCGGACCTTGCGGACTGTCCGAAATCAGAAGCCCGACTATAGCAAGCGACTATTGAACTGCCTTGCAACATGCGCATCCTCCAGGGTGTGCCAATTGAAATCCACGAGGCACCACATGCAGACAAGCCCAAGATCGATGGCGCAGTTTATTTGAACGATGTTTGATCAAGGCTCGATATTATTAGTTTCGTTTGAGTATTATCGATAGCCAAGATTTTTCAGTATTATCGTGTAAATGTAACTAAAATAGTTTAATATATAATTTTGTAAAATATAGTAACATTAAATCTTTTTTAATGCGCGCCTAATAATCAACCGGTTGAATCTCCTGTCAATTGTCGGCGTGATTCGAAGCTGCACGATCTTTTTGCGCGGAAGCCCGCCAAGAACAGCTGCGGCGTAAGGGGGTTGGGCCATGACTGCATACGTTTCCACCGGTAGCGAAATTATCGTCAATACGCTTACGGCATCGCATCAGGATCAACCCGGGATCGCACATTTTTCGAATGGTAGTTACGTCGTAGTCTGGAAATCGATCGAGGGCGACACGGCCGATAGCGTGACGTTGAAGGCTCAGCTTTTCGATCAGCACGGTAACCGTATCGGCACGGAGTTCACCGTCGAAACCCACGGCGGCGGAATGCAGCTCAACCCCCAGGTCGCGGTCCTTGCCGACGACAGTTTCGTGGTCACCTGGCAGACCGAGGACAGCGGCTACTACGGCGCCACCTCGACGATCGCGGCCCAGCACTTTGCTTCGACCGGAGCGATGATCGGTAGCGAGTTCGCGGTCAACTCCTCGGCAACGCCGTTCCCGACGGCCCCCGCGATTACCGCGCTTGGCAACGGCTCCTACGTCGTTTCCTGGGACGATTTCATCAATCATGCGGTGCGCGCGCAGGTGTTCAACGCGGACGCGACCCGGATCGGCTCGGAGTTCGTCATCGGCTCCTATGCCGGCTCCAGTGTCACCAATCTGACCGTCAGGGGCTTAGCCAATGGTGGGTTCGTCGCGGCCTGGAACGTGGCCGACGGGTCGGGCCAGGGCGTCAAGGCTCAGGTATTCTCGGCCACCGGCAGCGAAGTTACCGGCGAATTCATGGCCAACAGCCAGAC
>JANMQW010000048.1:0-12473 GCA_031370725.1 Novosphingobium sp. | reverse complement strand
GTCAACAATCTGTTCGACGAAAACGCGATCCTTTCGTTCGACCGCGAGCGTGGCGGACGAGCACGGTTGGGCTTCTCGGTCGGCCAGCCGCGCACGTTCGGGGTGACGGCGCGCCAGCAGTTCTGAAGAGTCAGCCGGGCGGCGCGGCGGCGGACTGCTGCCGCGCCCGCCACCGCGCGCGGATCGCATCGCTGGTATCGCGGCTGCCGTCGTGGCTCCAGCCGGGTTCGCGCCACAAATAGCCCAGCTTGTGCCGCCACGGCGATGTCCACACATCGCGGGCGATTCCGATCCATTCGTGGAACACGCTCCACACCAGGTTGAAACTGCCCAGTTGCCGGACGATGCCATAGTGGATGCGTTCGTCGTCAAGCTCTGTCTGGAACGTCCCGAACGCCTTGTCCCACACGATCAACGCCCCGGCATAGTTGCGGTCGAGGTAGACCGGGTTGGTCGCGTGGTGGACGCGGTGGTGGCTGGGGGTGTTCATCACCGCCTCGAACCAGCGTGGCAGCCGCCGGATCGCCTCGGTATGGATCCAGAACTGGTAGATCAGATTGAACCCGCCGACGATCGCGATCATGGCGGGGTGAAACCCGATCAGCGCCAGCGGAATGCGGAACACGAAGCTCACCGCGATGAACCCGGTCCACGACTGGCGCAGCGCGGTCGACAGGTTGTAGTGCTGGCTCGAATGGTGGTTGACGTGGCTCGCCCAGAACCAGCGCACCCGGTGGCCAAGGCGATGCTGCCAGTAATAGCCCAGATCGTCGATCACGAAGCACAGCGCCCACGCCCACCATGCCCACGGCACGGTGACCAGGCGGTGCTGATAGAGCCACACCGCCGCGGCGGCGACCACACCTGCGCTCAGCAGCCCGGCTACGGTCGATCCCAGCCCGAACGCCAGGCTGACCAGGGTGTCGGCGGGCTCATAGGCGTCGGGCGCTCGGCGCCGGGCCCAGACCATCTCGACCAGCACCAACAGGACGAATACGGGAACCGCGAAATCGACCGGGTTGAAGTGTGCGGGCATGGTCAGCGAATCCGCTTCAGGCTGCTCGCCCAGATCTGCGCCTGATCGCCGAGGTCGAGGGTTATGGCGCCGAACGCCTTGTCGTTCGTGGCGATTGTCATGAGGGTGCGGTCGAGCCGGACCCCGGAGTGATCGTCGAGCAGTCGCGCTACCCAGCGCGCGCCATGGCGGCGCAGCAGCATCACCCGCCCCGCCGAATCGCGCAGCAGCGCTCCGATTCCGCCACGGTCGAGGACCACGTCCTGCGCCTCGAACCCGCACACGGCCGCGCCTGCCAGCCGCCGCGCCTCATCGGGATCGCGCAATCTTGGGTCGCCACCCAAGCCCAAGTGTCGGGCGTACCAGGCCAATAGCAGGATCGCGGCGAGCGACCCTCCGAATTGCAAGGCCTGCGCGATCATCTCAGGTCCGATCAGCCTGCCCGCGCGGCGAGCATGTCGAGCAGCTGGGCTACCGGCGCTAAATCGTAGCCAGCTGCTGCCGCAGCCTCGGCCAGCGCCTCCGGGTCGGCCCCCGCGCTTGCCTCGGCCAACGCCCACAGCAGCGTCGAGCGGGTGCCAGAGCGACAGTAAGCGAGCACGGGGGTGTCGCCAGCGCCCGCCAGCGCAGCGCACATCGCAGTCACCTGCGGCTCGGAAAAGCCTGAATGAGTGACAGGGATCGCCACATACGCGATTCCTGCCGCGCGCGCCGCGGCTTCGATCTCCTCACCCGGCGTCTGATCGTCCGATTCGCCTTCGGGGCGGTTGTTGATTATCAGCGCGACGCCCAGCGCCTTGGCCTCGGCGACTTCGCCGACCCCGATCTGGGGGCTGGCGTAAACGCTATCGGTTAGCTTGCGGAACATTACCGGTCTCCCCCTGCCCCCATCCGTTGGGTCTGGGCCGCGCGCAGCCTGTCGCGGCGGCTGCGTTGCCAGATGTTCAGCCCCTCGACTGCGCCCGAAAACGCCATCGCCGCGTAAATATAGCCCTTGGGCACATGGAACCCGAACCCATCGGCAATCAGCACCAGCCCGATCATCACCAGGAAAGCCAGCGCCAGCATCACCAGCGTCGGGTTGTGCTCGATGAACTTTGCCAGCGGATCGGCCGCGACCATCATCAGTCCCACGGTAATCACGACCGCGGTGATCATGATCGGCACTTCGTCGGTCATCCCCACCGCGGTGAGGATCGAATCGACCGAAAACACGAGGTCGAGCGCGATGATCTGGGCGATTGCGGCGCCGAACGCGATTTGCGCCACGCCCTTGTCCTGATCCAGTAACCCGCCCGATTCTTCGGGATCGAGGTTGTGGTGGATTTCGCTGGTCGCCTTCCACAACAGGAACAGCCCGCCCGCGATCAGGATCAGGTCGCGGCCCGAGAAGGCCGTCTCGAAGGTCGCCTCGCCATGCGGCCCGGGGGCGCCCACCAACCCGAGATCGAACAGCGGGGCTTGCAGGGTGACCAGCCAGCCGATCAGCGTCAGCAAGCCGATCCGCATCACCAGCGCGAGCGCCAGCCCAATTCGCCGCGCGCGCGCTTGCTGTTCGGGCGGGAGCTTGTTGGAAAGGATCGCGATGAACACGAGGTTGTCGATACCCAGCACCACCTCGAGCACGATCAGGGTGATCAGCGCGGCCCAGGTAGCGGGATCGGAAAAGAGAGCAATTAGGTCCATCGCGCGTCTTTGCCCGACCCGCTGAATCGAGGCAAGCCGCGAGCGAGCCCGGCCAAAATGTCACAGCTGAGGGCGACGCCGATCGGCAGTGGCCTGAATCCGTTCGCCTTGTCTTTATTTTGTGGTTATAAGCCCGCCCGCGTAGGCAAAGTTGTGCTGTTTTTTGCGGTTTTGACTTTCCCGGTGCGCGCAGGGCAATTCGTTCGGCCCCGCTCGCAAGTATGGTCATGGACGAAAGTAAGGTGTGTTCGGGGAAATGGGTTTCGATAGAGGGCGGCGCGGCCGAGGTCGCGATAAACGCGACGGTTTCGGTGAAGAATCGTTTGATCCTTACGGCGGCGGTGGTGGCGGTGGCGGCTTCGGCGGCGACCGTCCGAGCTACGGCGGCGGCGGCGGTGGCGGCAACCGGTTCGGGGGCGGAGATCGTCCCGGATGTGGCGGCGGCGGCGGCGGTGGTGGCGGCTATGGCGGTGGCGGTGGCGGCGGAAGCCGCTTCGGCGGCGGCGGCGCAGGCGGTCCTCCGCGTGGCGGTGGCGGCGGTGGCGGAATGCCCGGCCAGGTCGTTGGAACCGGCAGCGGCAAGGTCAAGTTTTTCAACGTCCAGAAGGGTTTCGGCTTCATCAGCCGCGACGATGGCGGCGAAGACGTCTTCGTTCACATCAGCGCGGTTGAGCGGGCGGGCCTTGAAGGCCTGGCCGAAAACCAGGAACTCCAGTTCAACCTCGTCGATCGTGGCGGCAAGATTTCGGCGAGCGACCTTCAGGTCGTGGGCGATGTCATCGCGGTCGAAAGCCGTGCCGCGGCAGCGCCGCAGCGTGAACTGACGGGCGACAAAGCCACCGGAACGGTCAAGTTCTTCAACGCGATGAAAGGCTTCGGCTTTATCACGCGCGATGACGGCCAGCCCGACGCGTTTGTCCACATCAGCGCGGTCGAGCGTTCGGGTCTGCAAGGCCTCAACGAAGGCGACCGGTTGGAGTTCGACCTCGAGGTCGACCGACGAGGCAAGCACTCGGCAGTCAACCTGGTGCCGCGTCAGGACTGACCGAAAGGGCTTCAGGCTCTGGCAATGAGTCCGGATCGATTTGACCGGGGGCCTGCTCACTTCTAAATACGCGCAAATGGCGGCCCCGTTGATCGGGCGCCGCCATTTGTCGTTTGCGTTCTCGTTTCAAGGGAATCTGCCGATGTCGATTACTCCGCTCATGCCCGTCTATCCCCGATGCCAGGTTCGCCCGGTGCGTGGCGAGAACTGCCACCTGATCGGCGAGGATGGCCGGCGTTTCCTCGATTTCGCCAGCGGCATCGCGGTCAACCTGCTCGGACATTCGCATTCGGGGCTGATCGGCGCGATCCAGCGCCAGGCCGAATCGCTGATGCACGTCTCCAACCTTTATGGCAGCCCGCAGGGCGAGGCGCTGGCACAGCGGCTGGTCGATCTGACCTTTGCCGACACGGTGTTCTTCACCAATTCGGGCGCCGAGGCGGTCGAGTGCGCGATCAAGACCGCGCGCGCCTTTCACAGCCATGTCGGCGACGACCACAAATACGAGCTGATCACCTTCAAGAACGCTTTCCACGGGCGGACGATGGCGACGATCAGCGCGTCCAACCAGGACAAGATGCACAAGGGCTTCCTGCCGCTGCTGGAGGGCTTCAAGTATGTCGATTTCGACGATCTGGAAGGTGCGAAAGACGCCATCGGCCCGAACACCGCGGGCTTCCTCGTCGAGCCGATCCAGGGCGAAGGCGGCATCCGCGAGGCTTCGCCCGAATTCATCGAGGGCCTGCGCGCACTGGCCGACGAACACGGGCTGCTGCTGCTGTTCGATGAAGTCCAGTGCGGGATGGCGCGCACCGGCAAGCTCTATGCCTACGAACACTATGGCGTGACGCCGGACATCATGGCCACCGCCAAGGGCATCGGCGGGGGGTTCCCGATGGGCGCGTGCCTCGCAACCGAACACGCCGCGCGCGGGATGGGGCTGGGCACCCACGGATCGACCTATGGCGGCAATCCCCTGGCGATGGCGGCGGGCGGAGCGGTGCTCGATGTGGTTGCCGATCCGGCGTTCCTCGCCGAAGTCACCGCCAAAGGCGAACGCCTGCGCAGCCGCCTCGAGCAGTTCATCGGCAATTATCCAGAGTTGTTCGAACTGGTCCGCGGCAAGGGCCTGATGCTGGGCCTTAAGATGAAACAGGAAAGCCGCCCGTTCGTGGTCCACTTGCGCGACAACCACGGGCTGCTGACGGTCGCGGCTGGCGACAACACCGTGCGGGTGATCCCGCCGCTGGTGATCGACGATTCGCACATCGAAGAGTTCATGGAAAAACTCTCCGCTGGCGCGGCCGACTATGACAGCGGGTTGGTGGCATGAGCGCCGGGTCGATCAGGCATTTCGTCGACCTGGCCGACGCCGGGGGTGATGCGATTGCCGCGATGCTGAACGACGCGATGGACCGCAAGACGGCGCGAGCCACTTGGCCCAGGGGCCGCGCCGATGCCGATGCGCCGCTGGCGGGTCATGTCCTGGCGATGATCTTCGACAAGGCCTCAACCCGCACCCGGGTCAGCTTCGACATCGCGATGCGCCAGCTCGGCGGAAGCGCGCTGGTGATGGACGCAGGCTCGATGCAGCTCGGCCGCGGCGAAACGATCGCCGACACCGCACGCGTGCTCAGCCGGATGGTCGATGCGATCATGATTCGCACCGATGACCACGCCAAAGTCGAGGAAATGGCACGCCACGCCACCGTCCCGGTGATCAACGGCCTGACCGACCGCTCGCACCCGTGCCAGATCGTCGCCGACTTGCTCACCCTAATCGAGCGCGGCAATGCGCTGCCTGGCTTGCAGATCGCCTGGCTCGGCGACGGCAACAATGTGCTCAATTCGCTGATCGAGGCGGCGGGACTGATGAAGTTTACCGTCCGCGTCGGCGGTCCGGCGGGTTACGAGCCCGATCGCGGCACAATCGACCGCGCACGTGCAGCGGGGGGCGAGGTGGTGCTCACTCATGATGCGCGCGAGGCGGTCGCCGGGGCGCACGCGGTAGTGACCGACTGCTGGGTTTCGATGGGCCAGCGTGAGAGCAATGCCCAAGTCGTGGCGATGCAGCCCTATCAGGTCGACGAGGCGCTGATGGCCACCGCTGCGTCGGGGGCGGCGTTCCTCCACTGCCTGCCCGCGCACCGCGGCGAAGAAGTGACCGATGCGGTGCTCGACGGGCCGCAATCGGCGGCATGGGACGAGGCGGAGAATCGCATTCACGCGCAAAAATCGATCTTGCGCTGGGTGTTTGGCCAGCTGTGAGCGAACCCTTCGCCGTGCCGTCCGGGATCGGGCCAGAGACCGGGCCAGAGACAGGGCCAGAGACAGGCTTCGACCGCATCCTGCGCTTCACCCTGCCCGACCGCAATGCCCGCGGACGGATCGTCCGGCTCGGTCCGGTGCTCGACGAAATCCTCGCGGCGCACGCCTATCCGGCGTCGATCAAGCACCTGCTGGCTGAGGCGCTGGCGCTGGCGGCGCTGCTCGGCAGTTTGCTCAAAGGCAGCGACGACGATGATACGGGCGGCCAGCTCACCTTGCAGGCGCAGACCGAGGATGGCGCGGTCAAGCTGCTGGTGTGCGATTTTCGCGGGGGTGAACTGCGCGGCTATGTCCAGCACGATGCGGACAAAGTGGCCGCTCTCGGCCCCAACCCGCCTTTGTTCGCGCTGTTCGGGCGCGGGTATCTGGCGATCACTTTCGACATCGGCTCAACCGGCAAGCGCTATCAGGGGATCGTCCCGCTCGAAGGCGCCTCGCTGGCCGAAGCCTGCGAAGCCTATTTCGCGCAGTCCGAACAGGTTCCCACGCTGATCCGCGTGGCGGTGCGTTCGGGACCTGGGGGTTGCGTCGCGGGCGGACTGCTCGTCCAGCACCTGGCCGAAGGCGAGGAGGGACGCGAGCGGCTCCACGTCCGGCTGGACCACCCCCAATGGGAACACGTCGCGGTGCTGGCGGGGAGCATTCGCCACGAAGAACTGGTCGATCCGCGGTTGGAGCTGGAAAGCATCGTCTGGCGGCTGTTCCACGAAGAGCGCGAGGTTCGGGTCGAACCGGACCAACGTCTGACGCGCGGATGCCGGTGCACGATCCAGCATTACCGCAGCGTCATCGCCCGCTTCCCCCCCGACGAGATCGCAGCGATGCGCAATGACGACGGAATCATCATGGTTGATTGCGCGTTCTGCTCGAAAGACTTCGCAATCGTCGAGGTTTAACGGCCACGCCGTTCGTCGCTCGTGTGCAACATTTCGCCGACAGTCTTGGTCAAGCTGTGCTATCTTACTCCCCGCGTCCAGATGCGAAAGTCGACGATGCGAATGATGCGGACCGCGCGACTCCAGATTGTGAGCAAAGCCATCGTCGGCCTCGGCTGCCTGATCGGCGGCGTGGCGGTCGCGCAGGGCGTGCAACTGGCGATGCTCGATCGCCTGACCCCCGGTCTTTGGGAGATCCGCAATCGCGAGGGCGGTCAGGCCGAGCGCCTGTGCCTCGACGATGGCCGCCGGCTGATCCAGTTGCGCCACCCCAACCTGACCTGCCGCCAGTTCGTGGTCGAAGACGCTCCCGCAGCGGTCACCGTCCACTACACCTGCCCGGGGCAAGGCACCGGCCGGACCCGGCTGCGCTTCGAGACCCCGCGCCTGGTCCAGATCGAGAGCACCGGCGTTGCCTCGAAGCTGCCGTTCGATATTGCCGCGGAAGCTCGCCGGATCGGTGACTGCGGCGGTTCCTGACGCGCTTGCCAGCGCCCCCCTTGGCGCTTAGCTGATTGCGATGGTCGCACCATTCTCTCCAGCCACCGCACACCCCGCGGCTGTCGTCCTGCTTTCGGGCGGGCTCGATTCGATGGTCACTGCGGGGTTGGCGCGCGAGCAGGGATTCGCCCTCAACGCGCTTACAATCGACTATGGCCAGCGCCACCGGATTGAGATTGAGGCAGCACGGCAAATCGCCGGGCGGCTCGGCGCCGAGCGCCATGTTGTTCTGCCGCTCGACTTGCGGGCATTCGGCGGATCTGCGCTGACCGACGACATCGCAGTCCCTAAGGGCGGCCTGGCACCCGGAATTCCGGTGACCTACGTGCCGGCGCGCAACCTGGTGTTTCTTTCGCTGACGCTGGCCTGGGCCGAAGCATTGGGCGCACGCGACATCTTCATCGGCGTTAATGCGCTCGATTACTCGGGCTACCCCGATTGCCGCCCCGAATTCATCGCAGGTTTTGCCGCGCTGGCCGAACTTGCGACGAAAGCCGGCAGCGAAGGCGTTGGCAAAGGCGGGGGCTTCCGCATCCACGCCCCGCTCCTGCATCTGGGCAAGGCCGCAATCGCGCGCGAAGCGCAGCGGCTGGGGCTCGAACCCGGCTGGAGCTGGAGCTGCTACGACCCTCTGGACGACTTCAGCGCCTGCGGATTGTGCGACAGTTGCCGATTGCGACGCGCGGGGATGGACGAAGCGGGGGTAATAGATACAACACGTTACGCCGCCTGAAGAAAACAAGAAGGGACGAGGATGGAAGAGGTTGCGATCGTGCCTGCCGAGCGGCGGGCCACGGGCTATAGCTGGTACGTGCTGTGTGTTCTGGTTGTGGTCTACATTCTCAATTTCATCGACCGCCAGGTTTTGAGCATCCTTGCGGTCGATATCAAGGCCGACCTGGATCTCACCGACAGCGACATGGGCTTTCTGGGAGGGGCCGCGTTCGCGGTGTTCTATGCCCTGTTCGGGATTCCGCTGGGTCGGCTGGCCGACAACTGGAAGCGGGTGCGGCTGCTAAGCACTGGCCTTGCGCTGTGGTCGATGATGACCGCACTTTCGGGCTTTGCCTACAACCAGCTTTCGCTGACCTTCGCGCGGATGGGGGTCGGGGTCGGCGAGGCGACCGCCAGCCCCACGGCCTATTCGCTGATCTCCGATTATTTCCCCAAGCGCCAACGCGCCACCGCGCTGGCGATCTATTCCTCTGGGCTTTATCTTGGCGGGGGCGTCTCGCTGCTGATCGGCGCGAGCGTGGTTGCGGTGTGGAACCGAACCTATCCCGGCGGCGGGCCGCTCGGCCTGGTCGGTTGGCAAGCGGCGTTCCTGGCCGTGGGTATCCCCGGGCTGATCGTCGCGCTGTGGGTAGCGACCTTGCACGAACCGCTCCGCGACGGCGGATCGACCGGATCGCCGCGACCGTTTCGCGAGTTTCTAGCCGACCTTTCGGGCATCGTCCCGCCGTTCACTCTGCTTGGAGCGTGGCGTCGCGGGCCTGTTGCGCTGGCGCTCAACCTGGCGTTTGCGGCGGCCATGTTTGCGCTGGCGTGGGTCATGATTGGGCTGACGGGCAACCTGCCGCAGTGGTCAGCGGTGTGCCTGGGCTACTATGCCGTGTTTTCATGGGCTTCGGCGCTGCGCAGGCGCGATCCGGCGACTTTCCGCCTGATCTGGGGAACACCGGCGTTTTTGTGCACCGCGCTGGGCTACGGGCTGATCTCGCTGGCGGCCTATGCGCTGGCGTTCTGGTCGGCGCCCTATGCCGAAACGGTGCTCAAACTTCCGAAGCAGGAGCTGGCTTTTATCCTGGGTGCCAACGGTGCGCTGGCCGGGTTCTTGGGAGTCATTATCGGTGGTCGGGTTGCCGACATGCTGCGCACGCGCAATCCGGCGGGTCGCCTGCTGGTCGTGATGTTCGGGGTTGTGGCACCAATCGTGCCGATCTGGGTGGGATACACAACCACCAACCCAACGTTGTTTTACGCGATGAACTTCCTCGCCGTGATGTGCGGCGCGGCCGCACTGGGCGGGGCGGCGGCGACCACGCAGGATCTGGTCCTGCCGAGGATGCGTGGCACCGCAACCGCTTCGTTTTTCCTGGCGACGACGCTCGTCGGCCTGTCATTCGGTCCGTATATGGTGGGCCAGATATCCGACTTTGCCGGAACGATGGTCGATGGAAAGCTGGTCGGCGACTTGCGTACGGGGATTCTCTCGCTGGTGGTGGTAGCGCCGGTGGCGCTGGCGCTGCTGGTCTATGCCTACCGTTCGCTTCCCGCCGCCGAAGCGACTCTCAAGCAACGTTCGGGCGAGACCGGCTGACGTTTCACCGAACTGGTCTCGACATGGCATGGCCAAGCGCGGACCGCACTTTGCCGCAGCACGAAGGGTGGCAGGCCGATCAATGGTGTTTGCCAAGCTCGAACAGCTGACTGGCTAGCGACGCGCGCTTAAACGACCGCCACGCCTTATTCGCAAGAGCGCGGCGTCTACCCCGGCTGGCAGCTTCTTGACCTCCTTAAGACCGCCACGAAAAAGGGGGCCGGATTGCTCCGACCCCCCAATTCGTTTCGATCCCAGTCGCTTGACCGGGGCCGCGAAACTTACATGCCCGAACCCGGACCGTAAGTGATCTCCACGCGACGGTTCTGCAGTTCGCGAACCCCATCGGCGGTTGGCACGCGAGGCTGGCTCTCACCGAAGCCCTGCGCCGTGATGTTGCCATCCGGCACGCCGTGCGAGTTGAGGTAACCGCGGACCGAACCATTACGACGCTCGGCGAGACCCGCGTTATATTGCGTCGAACCCGAGCGATCGGTGTGGCCCGCGAGCATGATCGGAACGCTGGCGCAGTTGCCATAAGCACCGACCGCGTTGTCGAGGATGGTCGCCGCTTCAGGCGTGATATCCGATTTGTCCCAATCGAAGAACACGATGTACGGACCCTTGTTGCACACCGGCTGTACCATCGGGGGCGGTGGCGGCGGCGGCGGCGGCGGGGGCGGCGGGGGCGGCTCTGGCGTTGGCGGTAGAAGAACAGGTACGGGTTGCGGCATTGGCCTGGCATGGCCGAAGATCCCACCAAACAGTCCGCCGATCGCATGGCCGATTGCCCCAAGCAGCCCTCTCTTCCGGCGCCCTGATTCCATGACTGATCCTCCGCCGGGGCAGGTCGGCTCGCCGCTGATCACGACACCATCCCGGCATCCACCGCCTCCGCCGATCACGACCGGTGGCGGAAGTGGAGGGGGCGGTGGCGGAGGTGGAGGGGGCGGTGGCGAAGGTGGGGGGGGCGAGGTTTCCCAATCCACCCCTGCCGAGGCGTTCGTGCCCTCGCCGCCGCCGCCTGGCGGCGCCGAGCGACGACGGGCTACCCGCCGCTTTACAATCGTCCGCGGAGAGGCTTCCTCAGGGACGATCGCGAGAGACGGCCGTGCACGGGTGGGCCGGGTTCGCGGCGGCAGCGAGGGGGCGGCGGTTTCGCCACGTGGCATTGGGTCGGCCCCTGTGTCGACGGGCGACGCCGATCCGCCCGCCGCGGCCTCGGACGTCATTTCTGAGCCGGTGTTGGTCGTTTGCTCTGATTTGGAGCCCCGCCCAAACATCGCCGCGGCCAGAACCACCACCGCCAGCGCCAGCACGACCAGTGCGGCAAGCGCGATCTTGCGCCACGAATCCGAGGAGGCGGCTGGCGTAGGAGCCGGCTGCGGAGCGGCACCGGGAGGGGCTGCCGGCGCTTCAGCCAGCGGCAGCGTTTCCGCCACCCCGCTCGAATAAACCACCGGGGTAATCAGTTCGGGCGCGCAGGCGTCGTCGCGGGCGATTGCGTTGCGCCCGCGCGACACCGCCTGGACCACCGGCTCGCTCTTGGCCAGCGACCGGTAAAACTCGCTCGCGAACAGGATCGCGGCGGGGTCCGAGATCGGAAACTGCATCGCCACGACGAACGGCACACCGGCCTGGATCAGCCCCTGCGCGGTGCCGCCAAACAGGTTGCCGCGCTCTGCTTGTGCGCCCTGGCACGAATTGAGGAAGGCCAGCCACGGGGTGTCGTTCTGAAAGAACAGCCGCCAAGCCGCGGCGTCGACCAGATCGGCCTTGCCCACCGTGTCGCCTTGCAGCGCGATGAACCCCGATTGGTCGATGAACGCGCCGTGGCCGATGAAGTGGACCACATGCGGGCGCTGGTCGGCGATCGCGCGGCCCAGTTTTGCGCGGGTCGCATCGACCAGCGGCGGCAGCACCTCGAACGCCGCCGCGCCGGTGGGTGCGGCGGGCACCGCGGACAGGATTTCCGTGATCTGCGCGCGCTCCTTGTCGACGTCGAGCAGGCGATCAGGAAATGGGTTGGCGATCACGATCAGCACGCGCACTGGCCCCTCGATCGGCGGAGGCGGGGCGGATGGCCCACCGGGCAGCACCCGGACGAGATTGGCCGCGACATCGGTCGCCAGGAAATAGCCGCCCTTTTTGTAGAACGCCGCCTCCCACGGAACCCCGACCAGTTCGGGCGCGTCCGACAGGTCGAGTGTCACCTTGAGGAAATCGCCGTTCTGCTTGGCATGAGCGATTTCGCGGATCAGCACTTCGGCGTGGTCATCGCCTTCGGGATCGCGGAACAGCGCGTTGAACAAACGTTCGCCGATGGTGCTCAGCGTCTTGCGGTCGCCCGCATAGAAATAGATCTGGTCCGCCGGCAGGTCACTGGGTGTCTTGCGCCACGGCAGTCCTCGCAGCGCCGCCGCTTCGGGATCGTCGGCGGCGAGCATGGCGGGGAGATCGGGCGGGAGTTTGCAATAGAAATCGCATATTTCTTCGTCGGGATGACCCTTTAGCACTACGACCACGCGGAAGTCCTCGGCCTCGGACCGAGACTCGATGGTAATCGCCCATTCGCGTGCCTGGCTCATCCGCGTCGTCCTTCGAACGCGCGCCCGCTTTTTTGTTATTGTCACATTGTGTGCC
>JANMQW010000044.1:0-9308 GCA_031370725.1 Novosphingobium sp. | reverse complement strand
GTGCCGATGCAGGGCTTGGCAGCCCCACCGCTCGACGACGGTTCGTGAATGGACGGTTCGTATGCGTCTGCGGTTCGCGAAGAGCGCAGCAAAAGGGTGCGCTTGCCGGGCAACGCGAGCGCGACTGCAGGTCCAAAGACCGGCGATTGCACTAACGAAGGACGGCTATTCATGAACTGCATCAACCTGGAAAAGAGCCGGAAAAGAGATTTCCGGGCGCGGTGCCCTCCAGCCGTCCCGACCGCTCCTCCTCATTGCTGAGTTTCGGCTTTGGAACACCCAGGAGGTGGCTTGCCGGAGGGATTGTCAAGGCCGACCGGCCCGCGTTCGCACCGCTAGCAAAGCGATCCCGCATCGGCAACCGAAACCACGAACTGGCACTGACGCCGAATGGTTAACAAAGGGCTGGACCCTATCGCGCTTATCACCCCATACCCTTATCCTGAGCATGTTTAGCGTTATCGTCCTCATCGCGGGGTTTTTGGTGCCCGCCTGGCACCTGCCGTTCGACGTGCATCTGGGCAGCCGCGCGCGCGTTCCATCTTATGTCGTACGGATTGTGTTGCCCGCAGCCGAGCCGCAGGTCGATCTTCCGACGATTGCGGGCGAAGACGCCAGCCGTGCGCTGGTGGTGATCGATCCCGGTCATGGCGGTCACGATCCGGGCGCGAGCGGAGCGGGCCCGCTCAAGGAAGCGCAACTTACCCTGGCGCTCGCGCGCAGCTTGCGTGACGAGCTGGTCCGCCGCGCCCGGGTCCGCGTGGCGCTGACCCGCGACAGCGACCGCTATCTGACGCTGGAGGAACGTTTTGGGATCGCCCGGCGGCTGAACGCCGACCTGTTCGTCTCGATCCATGCCGATGCCGCAGCCGATGATGGCGCGCGCGGCGCCACACTCTACACGCTCTCGGAACGCGCTTCTGACACAGAGGCCGCCAAGATCGCTGCGCGCGAAAACAAGGCCGATATCATCAACGGCGTGGCGCTGCGCGAACAGAGCGGCGATGTCGCTGCTATCCTGCTCGACCTGTCGCGGCGTCAGACCCTCGATCGCTCGGCGGGGTTCGCCAAGCTGGTGCTGCGCGAGAGCCAGGGCGCGATTCGCTTTCGCCCTGAGCCGGTCAAAAGCGCCGCGTTCGTCGTCCTCAAATCGCCCGACGTACCTTCTGTGCTGTTCGAATCGGGCTATATCAGCAATGCCGACGATACCGCGCGGCTGCTCGACGCCAAGTCGCGCCAAGGTTTCGCCAATGCTTTCGCGCGGGCGATCGAAGCATACTTCGCTAGAGTCCGCGCGACGGGCTGAGCAGCGCCGCCGTTGCGGGCTTGCCCGGCTCTGCCTATACGCCCGTCCGATATGGCCGAAACCAGCCCCGCCCAAAACTTCCGCTACCGCATCCGCCGCGACGCCGGGGGCGCGTTGGAATGGTTCAGTCACAACTACCGCACTTCGCTGTGGTTCAAGCGCGGGGCGATCGCTGGCGGGGTTCTGCTGGTGCTTTATCTATTGTTCTCGATCTGGGTCGCGCGCGATCTGCCTTCGGCGGACAAATTGCTGACGTACCAGCCGCCGCTGCCAACGATCGTGCGCGGCGTGGATGGCGAGATCGCCGATAGCTATGCCCGCGAACGCCGGGTCCAGCTTCGATTCGTCGATTTTCCGCCGCGGGTTTACAACGCCTTCCTCGCCGCCGAGGACAAGACTTTCTGGAGCCACGGCGGGATCGACTACCCCGGGTTTGTCGGCGCGGTGTTCGATTATGCCACCAAGTTCGGCTCAGGCCAGCGTGCCAAGGGCGGCTCGACGATCACCCAGCAGGTCGCCAAAAACATCCTCCTCGGCGACGAATACTCGATCACCCGCAAGCTCAAGGAGATGATCCTGGCGCGGCGGATCGAGGGCGTGCTGACCAAAGAGCAGATCCTCGAACTGTATCTCAACGAGATCCCGCTTGGGCGGCAAAGCTTCGGCGTCCAGGCCGCAAGCCGCGCCTACTTCGACAAGGACGTCAAGGATTTGGCGCTCAATGAGGCGGCGTTCCTGGCGATCTTGCCCAAGGCGCCCGAACGCTATGGCCGGGCCAAGAATGCAGGGTTGGCGATGGAACGGCGCAATTTCGTGCTTGACCAGATGGCTAGGAACGAATTCGCCAGCGATGCGGAGGTCGCGCAGGCCAAAGCGATGCCTCTGGGACTGATCCAGCGCCGGGCCGAGAGCAAGGGCGTCGATGCCGGCTATTTCCTCGAGGAAGTGCGCCGCCAGCTTCTCTCCAAGTACGGCGAGAAGGCCGAGGACGGGCCGAACAGTGTTTATGCGGGCGGCTTGTGGCTGCGTACTTCGCTCGATCCCGAGCTCCAGCTTGCCGCGCGCGATGCGCTGCGCGGCGGGATCATGCGCTTTTCGGGCGGTCGGGCGTGGGCCAAGCCGATCGCGAAGATCGACCTGAAAGACGGCAACTGGCAGACCCAGCTGATCACTTCGAACCTTGGGATCGCTTACAAGGACTGGCGTGTCGGGGTGGTAACCCAGCGCAGCGGGCCGAACGCGACGATCGGGTTTGCCGATGGCAAGACTTATCCGCTCGACGGCTTGCCTGACGCACTGCGCGCGGGCGACGTGATCGCCGCGGCCCCTAACGGATCGCGTTATGCGGTGCGCACCATCCCCGAAGTGTCGGGCGGGATGGTGGTCGAAGATACCCACCGCGGGCGGGTTTACGCGATGCAGGGCGGGTTCGATTCGCGCCTCGGCAGCTTCAACCGCGCCACCCAAGCCGAACGCCAGCCAGGATCGACGATCAAGCCGTTCGTCTATGCCACCGCGCTCGATTACGGGATGACCCCGGCGTCAGAAGTGCTCGACGGTACGTTTTGCGTCTATCAGGGTGCGGCGCTGGGCGAGAAATGCTTCAAAAATTTCGACAGCCGTGGTGGCGGGGGCACGCACACGCTGCGCTGGGGGCTGGAACAGTCGCGCAACCTGATGACCGTGCGCATCGCCAACGACACCGGGATGGAGCACGTCGTCAACACCATCAAGCGGATGGGGATCGGCGATTACGATCCCTATCTGTCGATGGCCCTTGGCGCGGGCGACACCACGGTGTCGCGGTTGGTCAACGCCTATTCGGCGCTGGTCAACAACGGTCGGCTCAACCAGCCGACGCTGGTCGACTATGTTCAGGACCGCAATGGCAAGGTGATCTGGCGGGCCAAGAACCTCAAGTGTTCGGCCTGCAACATGGCGGACTGGAACGGCCAGGCGATGCCGCGGTTCAATCCCACCGGCGCCCAGAGGCTCGACCCCCGCACCGCCTATCAGACTGTCCATATGCTGGAAGGCGTGGTCCAGCGGGGAACCGCCACGGTGCTCAAGGACCTCAACCTTCCGCTGTTTGGCAAGACCGGGACGACTTCGGGACCAACCAACGTCTGGTTCGTCGGCGGCACGCCAGACATCGTCGGAGGCGTTTACCTGGGCTACGACCAGCCGCGCAGCCTGGGCGGCTATGCCCAAGGCGGGCGAATCGCAGCGCCGATTTTCAAGGAATTCGTCCAGAAAACCCGCGCCCGCTGGGGCGACGTGCCGTTTCGCGCACCCGGCGGGGTGCGGATGGTGCGGGTCGATCGCGTATCGGGCAAGCGGGTGTTCGCGGGCAATCCGGGAACCGACGCCAAATCGCCGATCATCTGGGAAGCATTCAAGCCCGATACCGAACCGCGTCGTTCAATCGGCCAGGGTGAAATGGACGCCAAGGCGCGGGTTCTCGCCGCGCTTGAGCAGGCTCGCGCTGCGCGGCTCGGGGCGGGCGTGCAGGCGCAGCGCCAGGCCGCCGCGCCCAGTGACTTCGTCGAAGAACAGGGCGGCATTTACTAACCGCGCCCAACAAATCGTTCTCAAATCATGTGATGTGTGATGCCGACCATTGTGTCGCGCGCGATTCGGCGCGACACTATGGTATGCGCACCATCCTCCCCCTGATCGCCATCGGGCTTGCCCTGGCCCTCCCCACCGCCGCCAGCGCCGAGCTCCCCGCCGGCTCCAGAGCCCCCAACTTCACCGCGCGCGGTGCGTTGGGGGGCAAGCCGTTTACGGTCAACCTGGCGCAAGCGCTCAAGCGGGGGCCGGTGGTGCTGTACTTCTATCCCAAGGCGTTCACCCAGGGCTGCACCCTGGAAGCGCACGCCTTTGCCGAGGCGACCGCCGATTTCCGCGCCGCCGGGGCGACCGTGATCGGCCTGTCGAACGACGACTTCCCTACGCTGCAGCGCTTTTCGAAAGAGGAATGCCGCGACAAGTTTGCGGTCGCTTCTGCCACCCCAGCGGTGGTCAAAGCCTATGACGTGGATCTGGTCCGCGACGGCAAATCGACCGGCTACACCAAGCGCACCAGTTACGTGATCGGCCAGGACGGACGGATTAAGCTGGTCCATTCGGACATGGACTACAAAGACCACGTTCGCGCCACGCTCGCCGCGGTGCAGGCGATGAAGGGCAAGAAAAAGGTCTGAGTATGCGCGTGTGCTTCGACAGGCTCAGCATGAGCGGGCTTTCGCTTGAACCGCACCAAGCCCCGCTCAGCCTGAGCCTGTCGATGGCCGCGCGCTGCGGTCGGCCCCAATCTTTACAATCGCAACCTTACCGCTAAGCGGGGCGCCATCCCCGTTTGGAGTGAATTGCATGCGTGCCGAAGGCCAGGCCCATATCGACCGCATCGGTGCGGCGCTGGCGTTGGTGCGCAAGTTCCTCGACTGGGACCGCGCGCTACGCCGCCTCGACGAATTGAATGCACGGGTCGAGGATCCGGCGTTGTGGAATAACCCCAAGGATGCCGAAGCGGTGATGCGCGAGCGGCGGCGGCTCGAAGCGGCGATCGGAACCGTCAAGGGGATCGGCCAGGAAATGGCCGACGCGGTCGAATTCATCGAAATGGGTGAGGCCGAAAACGACCAGGCGACGATCGAGGAAGGTCTTGAAACGCTGGCCGCGTTGGCGACCCGCGCCGACGCCGACAAGGTCCAGGCACTGCTTGCGGGCGAGGCCGACGGGCTCGATACCTACATCGAAATCCACGCCGGCGCGGGGGGTACCGAGAGCCAGGACTGGGCCGAGATGCTGTTGCGGATGTACAGCCGCTGGGGCGAAAAGCGCGGCTATAAGGTTGATCTGATCGAGCACCAGTCGGGCGAGCAGGCAGGGATAAAATCGGCGACGATCCTGGTCAAGGGCGAGAACGCCTATGGCTATGCCAAGACCGAAAGCGGGGTTCATCGCCTCGTTCGAATCAGTCCCTATGACAGCTCCGCGCGGCGCCATACCTCGTTCAGTTCGGTGTGGGTCTATCCGCTGATCGACGATACTTTCAGCATCGAGGTTAATCCCGCGGACCTCAAGATCGACACCTACCGCGCATCGGGAGCAGGCGGCCAGCACGTCAACACCACCGATTCGGCGGTGCGGATGACCCACATCCCCAGCGGGATCATTGTCGCCAGCCAGATCGATCGCAGCCAGCACAAAAACCGCGAAATCGCGATGGGGATGCTCAAGGCCCGGCTTTACGAGGCCGAGATGCGCCGCCGCGAAGAGGCCGCCAGTTCCGAACACGCTGCCAAAAGCGAGATCGGCTGGGGCCACCAGATCCGCAGTTACGTTCTCCAACCCTACCAGATGGTCAAGGACTTGCGCACCGGGGTGACCTCGCCCTCGCCCGACGACGTGCTCGATGGCGCGCTCGATCCATTCATGGCTGCGGCACTCAGCCAGCGGGTGACCGGCGAAAAGGTCGCTGTGGAGGATGTTGAATGAGGCAGCGGACAATGAGGCGAGCCGCAGTGATGATCGGCTTGGCGCTGGCAGGCTGTCAGGCCACCGAGAAGCGCGCCGACAGCGCAAAGCAATTCCCCGCCGCGCATCGCCCGGTGTCCAAGCTGGGCGGCAATTCGGTCTCCACCGAAGAAGCCCGCGACGATCGCAACGAAGCCAACACGGTGATGGACCTGGCGAAAATCCGCCCGGGGACGACGGTCGCCGATATCGGCGCGGGCGATGGCTATTACACCATTCGCCTGGCCGCGCGGGTCGGCGCCGAGGGCCGCGTGCTTGCCCAGGATATCGATCGCGGCGCGCTCGACCGGCTCGGCCAGCGGGTCCAGCGCGAGCGACTCGACAACGTCTCGATCAAGACCGGGGCGGTCGATGATCCCCGGCTACCCGCCAACAGCTTTGACCGGGTTTTCATGGTCCACATGTATCACGAGGTGGCCGAGCCTTACGCGTTCCTGTGGCGGCTCCAGCCCGCGCTCAAGAAGGGCGGCCAGATCATCGTCGTCGATCGCGACCGGCCAACCGACCAGCACGGCATCGCGCCGCTGCTGCTTCAGTGCGAGTTCGAGGCAGTGGGCTACCGGCTGGTGGAATTTGTCCGCAAGCCCGAAATTTTGGGCTATTATGCGCAATTCGAAAAAGACGTCGGCGCGCGACCCGCGCCCGATGCGATCCTGCCGTGCAAGATAACCAAAGGCGAAGTCACCATCGGATGAACAGGCGGTTGGGCGACAGTTCGTTAGCATAGGTCGAAACCTTTTCAGCCTGGCACTCGTATGATCTAAGTTATGAATGGGCGCGGCAGCGGCCGGGCAAAGGAACAAGGGCGCAATGGCAACCGCAGCTTTCAAGGGCCTTCAACCGATCCGCTACGGCGGCCGCGAGGTGTGGCCGCTGATCGAGGGCGGCAAGGGCGTTTCGGCGACCAACCATAAGAGTTCGGGCGCGTGGGCGGCCGCGGGCGGGATCGGAACGGTCAGCGCGGTCAACGCCGACAGCTATGATGCCGAGGGCAAGATCGTGCCCCAGGTTTACGATCAGCTCACCCGCAAGGAGCGCCACGAACAGCTGATCCGCTATGCCGTCGACGGCGCGGTCGAGCAGGTCCGCCGGGCGCACGAGATGTCGAACGGGCAGGGTGCGATCAACATCAACGTGCTGTGGGAAATGGGCGGTGCGCAGCCGATCCTCGAAGCGGTGCTGGAACAGACCAAGGGCCTGATCACCGGGGTCACCTGCGGAGCGGGGATGCCGTATAAGCTGTCCGAGATCGCCCAGCGCCACAACGTCCACTACCTCCCGATCATCAGCTCGGCACGCGCCTTTCGTGCGCTGTGGAAGCGGGCCTATCACAAAGTTCCCGAACTGCTCGGCGCGGTGGTCTATGAGGATCCGTGGCTGGCAGGAGGCCACAACGGCCTGTCCAACGCCGAAGACCCCTTGAAGCCAGAGGATCCCTATCCCCGCGTCAAGGCTCTGCGCGAGACGATGCGGCTGGAGGGCGTTGCCGAAAGCGTGCCGATCGTGATGGCCGGCGGGGTGTGGTTCCTGCGCGAATGGGACAACTGGATCGACAACCCCGAGCTGGGCCAGATCGCCTTCCAGTTCGGTACACGACCCTTGCTGACCGAGGAAAGCCCAATCCCGCAAGGATGGAAGGACGCGCTGCGCGAGCTTCAGCCGGGCGACGTGCTGCTCCACAAGTTTTCGCCGACGGGGTTCTATTCCTCGGCTGTGCGCACGCCGTTCCTGCGCAGCCTGGAGGCGCGCAGCGCGCGCCAGATCCCGTATTCTCGGGTTGCAGCGGGCGAGCACACCGTCCAGCTCGACGTCGGGGTCAAGGGCAAGAACTTCTGGGTGACCCCCAAGGACCGCGACCATGCGCGGGATTGGGCCGCGCAGGGTTTCGAGCACGCGCTAAAGACCCCCGACGACACTGTGGTGTTCACCACCGCGCCCGAACGCGAGATGATCCGCACCGACCAGGCCGCGTGCATGGGGTGCCTGTCGCACTGCGGGTTCTCGGCATGGAAGGACCACGACGACTACACCACCGGTCGCCTGGCCGACCCGCGCAGCTTCTGCATCCAGAAAACCCTGCAGGACATCGCCCACGGCCAGCCGATCGAAGACAACCTGATGTTTGCTGGGCACTCGGCCTACCGCTTCAGGCAGGACCCGTTCTATTCGAACAATTTCACCCCGACGGTGAAGCAGCTGGTGGACCGGATTTTGACGGGGGATTGAGGGACGGAAAACTGAAGACTCGGCCGCAATTTACCAATCTCAGACCGGAACCACCCCTACGCCGATCTGGACCGCTGCATTCGCCATTGCCTGGTCGAGCGTTGCTAGCAAGTGACCGCCGAGCGAGGCGATTGCGAGATGAAGCGCGTCGCCCGCGCGTAGTCCGCTTTCGTGCCGGTCGCAGAATCGTGCGGCGAGGTCGAAGGCGTCTTCAGGCACGGGTAACATGGCTAGGTGGTCCTGGCGCAGCGCATGCCAGTTCGATAGGATCCTTGCCCGTTCGTCGACCGGCATTTCGCCTCTGCGCAGCTTCAACGACAGTGCGGATGAAAATTCACTCACGACCCAGCGGCTTATGCAAAGCTCACCTGCGTTTTGAATTGTGAGCCATGCTTGGACTTGGGCCGAACGGTCCTCGACCGTGAGCGCGGTAACCAAAATCGAGGTGTCGCAATAGATCACTCAGTAGCGATCCGAGTCGCGCATTTCACGGATAAAATCGCCGCCGCCTTGCCGTTGCGGGGTCAGGCCATCGGTGAAGGCCTTGAGCGTCATGGCATCAATCTTTTTGAGCTTGCGCACGGGCGGCACCAAGCGCGCCGCAAGTCTTCCGCGGCGCGTGATCTCAACGGTTTCGCCCGCTTCAGCGCGATCAACGAGCTCGCTCAGGTGGGCCTTAGCTTCGGCGAGATTGACCACGTCCATGAAATTCTCCTGACCAGTTACATGACCATGTAGCGCAATTCCGCAATAATCTCAATCGAACTCCCACGCCCGCTCGCCGTGGCTCGCCAAATCGAGCCCGTCGCGTTCCTCGTCCTCGCTCACCCGCATCGGAATCAGCATCGACACCGCCAGTGCGACGATGGCGGTGGCGACCGCGCTCCACACCGCGACCACGCCGACGCCTGCCAACTGGGCGCCAAGCTGGCTGGTCATGCCCATGCCCTCGGCATAGCCGGTGCCGCCCAGCGCGGGGTGGAGGAAAAACGCGAGCATGATCGAGCCGGTGATCCCGCCCACTCCGTGGACCGCGAACACATCGAGGCTGTCGTCGATCTTGAGGCGCTGCTTGACCAGCTGGATCGCGGCGTAGCAGATCGCCGCGGCGACCACGCCGAACACCATCGCTGCGGCCGGAGAGATGAAGCCCGCCGCAGGGGTCACCGTTGCCAGCCCCGCAATCGCGCCCGTCGCGAAGCCAACGCTCGTGGGCTTGCCGACTTTCCATTTC
>JANMQW010000021.1:0-3099 GCA_031370725.1 Novosphingobium sp. | reverse complement strand
TGTTCGGCGGCAGCGAGGGTGCCGACACCTCGCTGGCCAAGATCATCGGTCCGGGGTTCGACGAGGACGGCGTGGTCGATGCGATCGAGAAGGCCACCGAGGTCTATCTGGCGCAGCGCAGCGAAGGCGAACGCTTCCTCGACACCTACCGCCGCGTCGGCGTCGAACCGTTCAAGGAGGCGATCTATGGGTGAGCCGGAAACCGCGAACCCGTTGCGGTTCCGCGATGACGAACCGGTCGGCGACCCGGCGGTGACCGTCGATGCCTTTGCCGAACAGACCAATGCCAACGCCGTCCGCCTTGAGCCCGGCGATGACGCACGCGATCTTCTGCCGTTCCTCGACCGGCTCGCACTGGTCGAGATCAACTTCCCGACATACGGTGATGGCCGCGGCTATTCGGCGGCGCGGGTTTTGCGCGAGCATGGCTTTACCGGCGAACTGCGCGCGGTGGGCGATGTGCTGGTCGATCAGCTCAGCCACATGCGCCGCTGCGGCTTCGACAGCTTCGCACCCGAAGCGCCGATCGATCCGGCCGCGGCGGAGCGCGCTTTTGCGACCTGGCCCGATGTCTATCAGAAGACCGCCGATGGCCGCGTGCCGATCTGGGCGAAACGGCATGGCTAGCCTCGCCCGCAAGATTGACCGGATCGACACCGGGCCGCGCTTCACCGAGGCCGACGTAGCGCTGCTCAACGCGCGCTTCGCCGGAGTGGAAACGCGCGAGATGCTGTGCACGGTGATCCGCGAGGGACTGGCAGGGCGGATCGGCGTGGTCTCCAGCTTCGGCGCGGAGAGCGCGGTGCTGTTGCACCTGATCGCGCAGATCGATCCGGCTACACCGGTGGTGTTCCTCGAAACACACAAGCATTTTGCCGAAACGATCGCCTATCGCGATACGCTGGTCGCACAACTCGGGCTGACCAACCTGGTTATCGTCGAACCCGACCCGGCGCGCCTGGCGACGCGTGACGCCAACGGCCTGCGCTGGTCGTTCGACCCTGATGGCTGCTGCGAAATTCGCAAGGTCGAACCGCTCGCCCGCGCCCTTTCGGAGTTCGACGCGACGATAACCGGGCGCAAAGGCTTCCAGTCCGCCACCCGCGCTGGCCTCGCCCGGTTCGAGATCGACCGCAGCGAGGTTGCCGGAAGGCTTAAGATCAACCCGCTGGCAAACTGGTCGAAAGAAGCGCTCGACGCTTACGTGATCGAACACGATCTGCCCGCGCATCCGCTGGTTGCACAAGGCTATCCCTCGGTCGGCTGCTCACCCTGCACCAGCAAGGTCGCCGCAGGCGAAGACCCGCGCTCGGGCCGGTGGAAGGGCTGGGACAAAGTCGAATGCGGCATCCACGTCCCTGGCGTGGCGGCCAGCGAATTGCCGCCGGGATACGATCCGGTATTCTGAACCCGAGGCGAGAACGGCACGGGCGCTAGAATGCAGCCCGTGCCGTGTTCGTGGTGAGAGAACTTAGCCGACGCGCTCGACCGTTGCGACTTTGCCCTCCGCGTCTTTCGACGTCCAGACGCCCTTCTCGTCCACCTGCTCGGTGTTGCAGGCCTCCTTCGCGTCCTTTTCGTCCTTCGTGTAGCAATACTGCGAAGGTGATTTCTGCACCCACTTGCCGGTTTCGACTGTCTTGCCGTCCTTCGTCTGGACGTAGGTGCCGTCAGCCTTGACGTCTTCCATGAACACGCCCTCGCCGGTGGTGACCTTAAACATGCCAGCCGACGACTTGCCGTCTGCTGCAACGGTCTCCGCGACGGGAGCGGTGCTGGCTTCGGCGGTCGCCTCCATCGGTACTTCGCTCGTAGCTTCGGGTGCGGGTGCCGGTTTCGAACACGCGGCGATGGCCGCGATCGCTGCGATGGCGATGATACGCTTCATGATGTCTCCCCTGGACGTTTTCTATGCGGCGGCGATTCGCCATCGCGACTCGCGATCCCGAGCGGAGACTATGGCCGCAGATCAGAGCTGTCCAATTGCGACTTCAGAGCCACCCGGCCTCGCGATACCATTTGGCCGTGGCCTTCAACCCTTCGCGGGTGCCAATCTCTGGCTGCCATCGTGAAATGGGCGGACGGGCCTCTTCGCGCACCGTCCAGTCCGGATGGCACATATAACCCACCCGATCCTCGGTCAGCTTAGCTGCTGCGCGGCGCAGCAGGCGGTCGCCACGGGCGGCAGCGCGCAGGGCGAAGGCCGGCAGCGGCAGCGGGGTGATGCGCTTGCCTACCGCCCAACCGATAGCCCGTGCAAAGCTCTTGTGACTCCACCCCCCAGCACGGCCGTCGTCGGGTTCGAACAGCTTGTGGCTGACATCCTCGCCGCCGGGAACCAGCGCCAGCAGGAGCCGCGCCAGGTCGTCGACATGGATCGCCGCCATACGTCCGTGCGGCGGCAGCGGGACGATCCCGGCCTTGGCGAAGCGGAACAGCTCAAGCATCTCGCGGTCGCGCGGGCCATAGACCGCGGGCGGACGGACCACTGTCCAGTCGAGCGGACTGGCCATGACCACTTTCTCGCCCTTGAGTTTGGACGCACCATAGGCGGAAAGCTGCGGCTCGCGCGCCGAAAGCGACGATACCTGAACAAAACGCGACGTCCCCGCTACCATCGCTGCGGTAACGAGGTTGAGCGTACCGACGACATTTCCCGCGGCGAAACCCGTCGCATCGGGCGCGTTGACCACACCGGCGATATGGATCACCGCGTCAGCCCGTTCGACCAGCCGCGCTAGCGCCGCGGTGTTGTCGAGATCGCCCTCGATCCATTCGACCCCGGTGCGTGACGGCTGGGGCTTGCGCACGAGTGCACGTATCGCCAAGCCTTGTGCGGCGGCCTGTTCTAGAACCGCGTGGCCAACAAACCCGGTCGCGCCAGTGATCGCTAGTGTCACAGCACCACCAGCTGATCGCGGTGGATCACCGCGCTGCGCGGAGCATAGCCCAGTATCGCGGCGTGCTCGGCGGTCTGCCGCCCGCGCAGCCGTTCGCATTCCTCTGCGTCGTATTCGGCGAGGCCGTGGGCGAGCAGATGGCCTTTGCCATCGCGCACTGCCACTGCATCACCGCGTACAAACGGGCCCTCGACTGCGC
>JANMQW010000013.1:0-2906 GCA_031370725.1 Novosphingobium sp. | reverse complement strand
TTGCAGGCGGCTTGCGGCATCGACGAAAGCTTGCCCGACCGGACTCGGCGAGATCTGGTCGCCGACGTGGAGCGCCCCGCCCGCGCCGTGCCAGGCATCGGCGCCACGGGCGTTTTTTTCCTGACGGCGGAACACCGGCAGGACGTCGTCCCACCCCCACCCAGTGCAACCCAGCGCTGCCCAGTTGTCGTAATCCCACGGATTACCGCGGATATAGACCATGCCGTTGATCGCGCTCGATCCGCCCATCCCCTTCCCGCGCGGCTGATAGCCGATCCGTCCGCCCAGCCCGGGCATCGCTTCGGTATCGTACCGGAACATGCTTTTTTCGGGCATCAGTGCGAGGAGGCCCGGAGTGCGCGTAAAAACGTGGTCGTTCGCCCCGCCCGCTTCGATCAGGCAAACACTGCGCCGTCCGTCTGCCGCCAACTTTGCGGCAGCCGCGCTACCCGCGCTACCCGCGCCAATCACGATGACATCGAATTGTTCCATGCGCGCAGTTAACCGCTTGATTAAATCTCCGCAATTCCTTTGCGCCTGAGGTTCCTCCGCACTCAAACGACTGGTCTTCAAATAGGTTACAACTGTGACTTTCGTGGAACACTGCGCTGCAAATCGCAGCGGTGCGCCTACGGTTCGGCTTGAACCGGGACGGCAGGAAGGCGAAAGGGGAGACTGACGCGTGGTCCGCCAGAGACCGCCGCCGCCAAGGAGGAAATCATGCCCCGCAATACTTACGCCGCTCGCCGCTGCGCAGCCCTGCTCGCCGGAATTTCGATTCTCGCGATCGCCTCCCCCGCGATGGCTCAGGATGCCGCCGCCGCAGAGACCACCGGAAACGATATCGTCGTCACCGCGACCAAGCGCAACGAGACGATCCAGGACGTGCCGTTCTCGATCAACGCGCAGACCGCCGCCGACATCGAGAAGTCGGGTTCCAATTCGCTCGAAGATATCGCGCGCAATGTCGCCGGGCTCTCGGTGCAGAACCTCGGACCAGGGCAGAGCCAGGTTTCCGTGCGCGGCGTATCCGCCGGCCAGGTGGTTCGCGACCAGCCCGGGGTCAAAGAACAGGTCGGCGTCTACCTCGACGAATCGGCGATCGCGCTATCGCTCTTCACCCCCGATCTCGACTTGTTCGACCTCAACCGGGTCGAGACATTGCGCGGACCGCAGGGCACGCTGTTCGGCTCGGGCTCGGTTGGCGGTACGATCCGCTATATCACCAAACAGCCCAAGCTCGGCGCGATCGAAGGCGCAATCGAGGCCAACCTCAACCTGGTTGACGGCAAGGACCTGGGCGGACACCTCAAGGGCGCGGTCAATGTTCCGCTGGGCGAAAATGCTGCGGCACGCGCGGTCGGTTATTACACCCGTTACGGCGGCTTCATCGACGCGATCGGGCCGGCTGCGGGCAAGAACATCAACGATGGCGAGCGATATGGCGGTCGCCTGGCAATCCTATTCGAGCCTTCGCCGGGATTCCGGATCACCCCGCGCGTCGTCTATCAGAGGGTCGAATCCAACGGTTTCAACCGTCAGGAAGTCTACAACCTCTACGCGAACAACTTCACTACCACGCGCCCGAAAGTAACGTTCGACGAACGTCAGCAATACTTGCTGCTGCGCGAGAAGTTCACCGACAAGACGTTCTTGGCTGACCTGACCGCCAACATTGCGATCGGCGAAGCGGTCGAACTGACTTCGGTCACCAGCTATATCAAGCGCGACCTGCTGGTCAGCCGCGATGCCAGCGCGCTGACCGGCTCGGTCTCGGTCGATCTCGGCTTCCCTGCTGCGGGCGTGCTGCTGCCGTCGAATTTGCGCGACACCACGAAACTCAAGACCTGGACGCAGGAACTGCGTTTGGCCTCGACCGGGCCGGGACCGTTCCAGTGGGTCTTGGGCGGGTTTTATTCCAAGGTCGATCGGTTCTATCGCCAGCGCCTGCCAACCCCGGGTTATGACGCGTTTACCGATGTGCGGTTTGGCGCTGGGACATCGGTGGCAGTGGCCAACGGATTCCCGCTCAATTCGCCCTATAACGCCGACCTGCCTTACAACTTCAAGCAGTATGCGGTGTTTGGAGAGGCCAGCTATGACCTGACCGACAAGCTCAAGGCAACCGCAGGCGCGCGCTATTACAACTTCAAGGAAGATCGCAAGTTTGTCTCCGGGGGGCTGTTTTCCAACGACGACAACCGCGCCGACCGGACCAAGTCAAACGGCGTCTCGCCACGGTTCATCCTCAGCTACGATGTCAGCGATGATGTCACGATCAACGCCCAGGCGGCCAAGGGCTTCCGTCTCGGCGGGGTCAACGATCCGCTCAACGCGGGGCTGTGCTCGGCGGCGGATCGTGCACTGTTCGGCGGCTTTCAGAACTACAAGGACGAAACGCTGTGGAATTATGAGCTCGGCGTGAAAGCGCAGGGCCGTGGTTTCACTTTCAACGCGGGCGGGTTCTACAACGACATCAAAAACCTCCAGACCACGCTCGACGCGGGTAGCTGTTCGTCGCGAATCGTGTTCAACGTGCCCAAAGCGCATTCGCGCGGCTTCGAGGCTGAAGTCGGGTTCCAGCCGAGCGATGGCCTTGATTTCTCGATCGCGGGGAGCGTGATCCAGGCTGAGTTCGATTCGACCCTGCCCGGTGCGCTGACCGCTGCCACCGGGATCCGCGACGGCAACCGTCTGCCATCGGTGCCCAAGTTCCAGATCGCCGCGACCGGCAGTTACGAATGGCCGGTGTCGGCTGGTGCCAAGGCGTTCGTCAACGCTTCGGCCCAGTATGTCGGCGCGCGGTATACCCAACCCGCCGACCAGGAAAACAACCCGCGCACGTTCACCCACGGGCTGCCGTTCGGCGGGGCGCCGGCGAATGCGGCGACCACGGTCGATCTCAA
>JANMQW010000447.1:0-6790 GCA_031370725.1 Novosphingobium sp. | reverse complement strand
CTTGCCGGACCGGGGGCGCACTGGTCCGATGTGCGCGAGGCAATGCGCGAAGGCGACCTTGGCGGCCTGGCAAGCACGCTGGGCGAGGCGATCGGCCAGACCACCAGCGGCGCGCAAGTCCGGATTGCTCAACCTGAACTGGGTAACGGGACCGGATATCCCGCGGTGCGTGTCCATCCTGTCGGCGCATCGTTGCAAGTCGACGGGTATGGCGCAGAGACGATCGCAGATTACGCGCGGCAGGGTGTCGCCCTCCTACGCCGCGATTTCCGCCAAGGCCCCCACGACGCGCTGGGCCTGCATGATAATGTGGTCTGTCGCTCAAACGCTCCAATCGAACTGATGATCGATGGGGAGCGAAAGACCGGCGGCTGTGAGGAGCGGTTCGAGGTGGCTGATTGTCCGGTTGAATTCCTCTCCGCGAACAGCCAACGCGGATCGTCATGACCGCAACCCCGACTGTCCTGTTCCACCTCAGCGATATTCACTTCGGGCTGGAGGACCGTGACGCGCTCGCCTGGGTCGAACGCTGCATCATCGCCGAAAAGCCCGCCGCGATCTGCATCACCGGCGACCTGACGATGCGCGCGCGGCACCGCGAGTTTGCTGCCGCGTGCCGCTGGATTTCCGCGCTCGGACCCCCGGTCACGGTCGAAGTGGGCAATCACGACATGCCGTATTTCAACTTGCTTGAGCGGTTCATCGACCCCTACCGCCGGTTTCGCTCAATCGAGTCGTTGCTCGAAAAACAGATCGACCTGCCGGGCGTGGCGATTGTTCCGCTCAAGACCGTGGCGCGCGCGCAATGGCGCTTTCCGTGGTCGAACGGCTGGGTTACCCGCGCCGCGCTGGCCGAAACGCTGGCGGCGATCGACGCGCTACCCAAGGGAACCCGCGCGCTGGTCACCGCGCACCACCCGCTCACCGAACACGACCCGCACGGCAAACGCCTGACGATTAACGGCGCATCGACGATGGCCGAACTGGCCCGGCGCGATATCCTGGCGATCCTGACCGGCCATGTTCACGACGCCTTCGATCTCGATCAGGCGACGTCTGCGGGTCAGCTTCGCATGATCGGTGCGGGCACGCTGTCACGGCGGATCCGCTCTTCGCCGGCCAGCTTCAACCAGCTGACCATCACCGCGGAGGGGATCGCGGTTACCGTGCGCAACGTCGAGGCGGTGCCGACACGGGAGATGCAGATCGGCCAAGTTCCCGCAAACGCCCTGCCGCCGCGCGAGTCCGATGATCCGGTGGCTCCCATCGCCACGATCCCCACCTGGGATCCTCCGGTACATTAAGCTGCGGGCGCTTCCTCGCGCTCGATCTCGCGCCAGCCGATGTCGCGGCGGCAGAATCCGTCCCCAAAGTCGATCGTAGCGACTGCGCGGTAAGCGTTTTCCTGCGCCTCGCGCACTGTCGAACCCAGCGCGGTCACATTGAGCACGCGGCCACCGTTGGCGACCAACATCCCGTCGCGTTCGGCGGTTCCGGCATGAAAGACCTTGGCCCCGGTCGCTTCGGCCAAAGTTATTCCCTCGATCTTTCCGCCTTTGGCCGGGGAGGCGGGGTAGCCATTGGCGGCCAACACCACGGTCAGCGCAGTATCGGGCGAAAACCTTGGCGGAGCGCACCCCGCAAGCCGGTTCTCGGCGCAGGCAAGAAGCAGTTCGGCGAGGTCGTCTTCCAGCCGCAGCATTAGCACCTGGCACTCGGGATCGCCGAAACGGGCGTTGTATTCGATCAGCTTGGGGCCGTCGCGGGTCAGCATCAGTCCGGCATAAAGCACGCCCGAATAAGGCATCCCCGCATCGCGCATTGCGCGCACTGTGGGCGCAATGATCCGCTCGATCGCCTCGCCCTCGAGCAGCGGGGTCAGCACCCGCGCCGGGCTGTAGGCACCCATCCCGCCGGTATTGGGGCCGGTATCGCCCTCGCCAACGCGCTTGTGATCCTGCGCGGAGCCGAACGGCAGGATCGTCGCCCCGTCGGTCAGCGCGAAGAAGCTGGCCTCTTCGCCTTCGAGGAATTCCTCGATCACGACCTCGGCCCCGGCTGCTCCGAACTGCCCGCCGAACATATCGGCCAGCGCGGCCTCGGCCTCTTCGCGGGACTCGGCGATGACCACGCCCTTGCCTGCGGCGAGCCCGTCGGCCTTGAGCACCACCGGCAGCGCGTGGTTATCGAGCGCGGCCATCGCAGCATCGAGCGAGGATGCTCGGTCATAACGCGCGGTCGGGATACCCGCGCGGGTGCACAAGTCCTTGGTGAAGCCCTTGGAACCTTCGAGCTGCGCCGCGGCACGCGAGGGTCCGAATGCCGCGAACCCGGCAGCGCGCAGCGAATCGCCTAGGCCGTCGACCAGCGGTGCTTCTGGCCCGATCACCACCAGCCCGATCCGCCGCGTTTCGCAAAATGCGATTACTGCTGCGTGGTCGGTAGCGTCGAGCGCAACGCATTCGGCCTCCTGCGCTATCCCCGGATTACCCGGCGCGGCATAGAGCGTGTCGCCGATCCCATTGCATAGGGGCGATTGCGCAAGCTTCCACGCCAGCGCATGTTCGCGCCCGCCCGAGCCCAGCAGCAGGATGTTCATGGAAAGCCCTCTACCCGAGCAACATGGCGACGCCACCGACGGCGCGCTGTTAGCCACAACGCGCCCCGGCGACAACGCCGAGCCGCTCAGCGTCACCGAACTGTCTGCCCAGCTCAAGCGCACGGTCGAGGACCGCTTCGGGTTCGTGCGCTTGCGCGGCGAGCTTTCGGGGGTCAAACGCGCCGCCTCGGGCCACTTCTATTGCAGCCTCAAGGACGAAGGCGCGCGGATCGACGGGGTGATGTGGCGCGGCAGCGCGGCGCGGCTGGCGTTCGTGCCCGAAGATGGGGTCGAGGTGGTCGTCAGCGGCAAACTGACGACGTATCCCGGCCGCTCGACCTACCAGATCGTGATCGAGCGGATGGAGATCGCGGGCGAGGGGGCGCTGCTGGCACTGCTCGCCAAGCTCAAGGCGCGGCTCGAGGCCGAGGGGCTGTTCGATCCGACGCGCAAGCGGGCGCTGCCGTTCCTGCCGCGCGTGATCGGCGTGGTCACCTCGCCCACCGGGGCGGTGATCCGCGACATTCTCCACCGGCTGTCCGATCGGTTCCCCACGCGGGTGCTGGTGTGGCCGGTGCTGGTCCAGGGGCGGGAGGCGGCACCGCAAGTGGCGGCGGCAGTGCGGGGGTTCTCCGAACTGCCTGAAGGTGGAGAGATCCCGCGGCCCGATCTGGTGATCGTCGCGCGGGGCGGCGGTTCGGTCGAGGATCTGTGGGCGTTCAACGAGGAGGCGGTGGTCCGCGCCATTGCGGACAGCACGATCCCGGTGATCTCTGCGGTCGGCCACGAGACCGACACCACGCTGGCCGATTTCGCCGCCGACTTGCGCGCGCCCACCCCCACCGCCGCAGCCGAACTGGCGGTGCCGGTCCATGCCGAGCTGGCCAACCAGATCGCCGAACTGAGCTTGCGCCAGCGCCGCGGCCAGCAGCGCGTCCTGGCTCTGGCGCGCGAGCGGCTTTCCGCGCGCGCAGAACGCCTGCCCCAGCCGCAGACGCTGTTCGCCCAGCGCGCGCAACGGCTCGACGATCTCGCCGAGCGGCTGAAACGGGGCCTGGTCCACCGCACCGAAGTGGCTCGCGGCGCGCTCGCCCGCGATGCCGGGGCGCTGCGCCCGGCGCTGATCGCCAATCGTCTGGCTTCGGCGCGCGAAAGTCTGGCGCGCAGCCGCTTTGCGCCGACCCTGCTGGAATTGAGACTCCGTCGGGCGACCGAAGCGCTGACCCCGTTTGCCCGACTGTTGCCTCAGATGAACCCCGATCTGCCGCTGGGGCGGGGTTTCGCGCGGGTGCTGGGCGGGCAAGGGCAGACGATGAAGTCCGCCGCCGCCGCCGCGCGTGAACCCGCGCTCACGCTCAAGTTCGCTGATGCCGATCTGGCGGTGGTTCCCGGCGCATCGCGGCCCCGCGCAGGGCGCCTGGCTCCGGCCCAAGCTCCCGCTCCCACAAAACAGGGCGATTTGTTCTGACGCCGCGAACTTGCTAGGATTGCGTCCATGCTGATGTCCCCCCGCGATCGTGAGGCGCGCCTCCACTACCAGCCCAACGGGTTCCGCGTGCTCAGCCCGGGCGATCACGTTGCCTGCGCGGTCAGCGGCGAGCGAATTGCGCTCGAGATGCTGCGCTACTGGAGCGTAACCCGGCAGGAGGCTTACGCCAGCGCCGAGTTTTCGACCCGCCGCGCACTTGGCGACGGGTGAAACGCCTGGCGCTGGCGTTGCTGGTTGGTGCCGGTGGCTGTGCTACCGCCGCCGACCAAGGCGGCACTGAAACCAAAACCGGGGCGGTTGCTCGCGCGACTCTTCCGCCCGCCTCCCGGCCCACGCCCCCGCGCGGCCCCGCCGCGTTCGCTTATGCAGGTGAACTGACCCAGGGCGGCTGGCTCAAGGGCAGCGTGCCGGGCGGTACGACCGCTCTGACGCTCGATGGCGCCGCGGTCGATGTCGCCCCCGACGGCCTTTTCCTCGTCGCGTTCGATCGCGATGCCGCCCCGGCCGCAACCCTGGTTGCGCGGCTCGGCGACGGGCGCAGCGTGAGCGCGGCGCTGACCATCGCTCCGCGCGCCTGGCAGATCGAGAACGTTGCGGTCGGCCCGCGCCCCGGCGCGCTGCCCAGCGAAGAATACGCCCGCCGCCGCGCGATCGAGCTGGCCCAGATCAACGCCGCGCGCAAAATTGTCAGTGGCAGCCAGGGCTGGCGGCAGGATTTCGTGTGGCCCGCGATCGGACGCATTTCGGGCCGGTTCGGTTCGCAGCGGATATATCGCGGGACGCCCGGCAGTTATCACTCGGGGATCGACATCGCACCAGGTCCCAATGGCGGCGGCAGCGGCAATCCGTATGTCGCGCCTGCCGACGGGGTCGTGATCCTCGCCGCCGAGACGCCGTTCACGCTCGAGGGCAACCTGCTGATGATCGACCATGGCAACGGCCTCAACAGCGCGTTCCTTCATTCCTCCAGGCTGCTCGTGAAAGCGGGCGAGATCGTCCACCGCGGCCAGGCGATCGGACTCACCGGAATGACCGGCCGCGCCACCGGGCCGCATCTCCACTGGTCGCTCAAGTGGCGCGAGGCGCGGCTCGACCCGATCCTGTTCACCGGAGCGATGCCGGGGCGCTGAAAGTCGGTTCACCGCGATATTGAACCAAGCCGGCTGCCGCGCCGTCGATTTCTGAAATAAAATTAGCGGTCTTGGCAAGCCACCTGTAATAATAATGCACCGCCTTTAGGAGGCGCGCTTCCCCACCCCCAGCAAGCTTAGCGTTCGACTGTGGCAGAAACGCTACAGCGCGCGGCTAATTCGCGGAACTGCTGCCATTCCCTTTGAACGCGGCCGCGGTTTGAGCCAAACGACGCCATCATTTTCGGGACCCGTCCTGTTCGCACGCCGTCCCAACGGGGCAAGCGTGGTCTGGCAGGGTTTTCGGAGATTGCACTCGGCCGGGGGCTCCGCAAAGCGGGTTCGGGCCTGCGATATAAAGGGACTGACCATCGTGAACACCACTCCTCGCAAGACATTCTTGGCGTTGCTCGGCACGGGCGTTGCCTCTGCCGCACTCCTCTCCAGCCCGGTTCACGCACAGGCCGCTCCGGCCGTTGATTGCAAAACCGATCCCAGCAATCCGACTTGCGTCAGCGACGGGCAGCCGATCATCGTCACCGGAACGATTATTCGTCGCACGGATACCGATACCCCTTCGCCCGTCACGACTGTGACCGCAGAGAACCTCGAACAGCGTGGTATCACAACAATCCAGGAAGGCCTTCAGGCCCTTGCTTCGAACAATGGCCCAGCGCTGACCAACAGCTTCAGCGCCAACGGCGCGTTCGCTGCGGGTGCCTCGGCAGTCTCGCTGCGCGGCCTCTCGACCAACTCGACCCTCGTCCTGTTCGACGGTTTGCGCGCCGCCTACTATCCGCTCGCGGATGACGGCACGCGCAATTTCGTCGATCTCAACACCATCCCTGACGACATTGTCGAGCGGGTCGAAGTGCTTCGCGATGGCGCCTCATCGGCGTACGGCGCAGACGCGATCGCAGGCGTTGTCAACATCATCACCAAGCGCGAATTCAAGGGCGTCGGTGGCCGCGCCGAAGCCGGCATCTCATCGCGCGGCGACGCGGCAACGCAGCGCCTGTCGCTAACCGCCGGTGTGGGCGATATCTCAGACAACGGTTACAACGCATACCTCAGCGGGTTCTATTACAAGAGCGATGGCCTGAAGAACCGCGACCGCGGCTATCCGTTCAACACCGACGATCTGCGCCAGGTGTGTGGTCCCGATGGAACTTGCGGCTCCGATGACCGTCTGAACTCGCCGAGTGGAGGGGTCTTCCCAAGCACTGCCGCCAACCTGCAGGTCGCGCCGTACAATGCGACCAACACCGCCCGCCTTGGGCGGTTCCAGAACCTGGGCGCCCCCGGCTGCGGCGATCTGTCGCCCTACACACTGACCGACGCACAGTTCGCGGCCAATCCTTCATCGCCGCGCGAGGTCTGCATTTCGGATTTCACCAAGCAGTACGGCACGATTTCGCCTAACATCGAGCGTTACGGCGTGTCGGGCCGGGTCACCGCGACGATCGGCAATTCGATCGAAGCCTACGGCGAAGTCAACTTCCTCCAGAGCACCGTCGATTACACCGGCTTCCCGGCGACGATCCGCGGGACGGCCAACACCGGCATCCTGTT
>JANMQW010000193.1:0-9584 GCA_031370725.1 Novosphingobium sp. | reverse complement strand
TCCCTATGGCATCTCCGACAGCGCGGTGGGCTTTGCGACCGCACCGGTGCAGGACATTCTGGCACTGATGGAATGATCGCGCGTTGATGCCCCAAGACCAACCCCCGGGAATGTCCGTATCATGACCAAGATTGTCCCCGTCATCCTGTGCGGCGGCAGCGGCACACGCCTGTGGCCGCGCAGCCGCGCCACCAAGCCCAAGCCGTTCCTGCCGCTGATCGGCGATCACACGCTGTTCGAGGCAACCCAGCAAAGGTGCATGGGCAGCGATGATTTCGCGCCGCCGGTGGTCGTCACGGGCACCCAGCACCTGACCCACGTCGAGGCCCAACTGGTCGATGCCGCCGCCCAAGTGATTGTCGAGCCGCAAGCTCGCAACACCGCCGCCGCGATTGCGCTGGCCGCGCTACGCCTGCCCGCGGACGCAGTGATGCTGGTCTGCCCCAGCGACCACCACATCGGCGACTGCGCCGCGTTCACGGTCGCCGCGCTGGGCGCTGCGGCGCTCGCCCGCACCGGCTGGCTGGTTGCATTCGGGATCCAGGCGACCGCACCCGAAACCGGCTTTGGCTATATTCGCCAAGGCGAGCCATTGGGCGATGCCGGGTTCAGGGTTTCGCGTTTCGTCGAAAAGCCCGACCTCGCCACCGCGCAAGCGTTTCTCGCCGAGGGCGGGTACCACTGGAACGGCGGAATTTTTGCCTTTACCGCAGGCACGTTCCTGGCCGAACTTGAACAATACCGCCCGCAAATCGCCGCCGCAGCCCGCGCGGCGGTCGAACGCGGCGCGGCGGACGGGCGTCGCTTCCACCCCGATGCGCAAGCCTTCGCCCGGATTGACAGCGAATCGGTCGATTACGCGGTGATGGAAAATACCACCCGTGCGGCGATGGTCCACGCCGACATGGCCTGGTCCGACATCGGTAACTGGCAGGCGCTCCACGCCGCGCTCGACCAGGACGAGGCCGGCAACGCCCACGATGGTCGGGTCGAACTGGTCGACTGTAAGAACGTGATGGTCACGAGCGACGGCCCGCGGGTCTCGGTTATCGGCGCGAGCGATCTGATCATCGTGATCGATGGCAACGAAGTGCTGGTAACCACAGCCGACGGCGCACAGAAAGTCGGTAAGCTTCACGGGGCGGTTAACCAGTGAGCGGGTTGTTTGTCAGCAAATTGGCGATCCGCGAGGTGGCCAAGCCATGGGGCCGCGAGGTGCTCCCTGCCCCGTTCATAGCTCCGTCGGGTGAAAAGATCGGCGAAATTTGGTTCGAGCCGCCGCCGGAACTGCCCAGCCTGCTGGTGAAATATATCTTCACAAGCGAAAAACTCTCGGTCCAGGTCCACCCCGACGACGACCAGGCCAGAGCTTCAGGACACGGCGCGAATGGCAAGGAAGAGTGCTGGCTGGTGATCGACGCCGAACCCGGCGCGACGCTGGGTGTAGGCTTCCGCGAAGCCCTGTCGCGCGACCAGATCCGCGCCGCTGCGCTTGACGGATCGATCGAGGAGCTGCTCGTGTGGCACCCGGTGCGCGCGGGCGACTTTTTCTACATCCCCGCCAACACGGTCCACGCGATCGGCGCCGGGGTTAGCCTGATCGAAGTTCAGCAGAACGCCGACATTACCTATCGCCTGTATGACTACGGTCGCCCGCGCGAACTCCATCTCGCCGAAGGGGTGGCGGTAGCTCGCGGCGCGCTGCATGATCCTTCGCTGAGGCGGCACATGCCGGACCACGGCACAGTGGAACTGGCCGACGGGCGCTATTTCCAACTTCATCGACTCGACGGTGCGCCCGATGCGGCGATCCGTGCCGCTTATGCAGGGCCGCTGCTGGTCATTCCGCGCACCGGCACGGTGCGACACGGCAGCGAGACGCTAGCGCCGGGTGAATGCGGCATGGCCGGGTCGATCGACGATCTTGAATTCGACCCGGCGGGACAAAGCCTTATCGCCCGGCCCAAATGAGCGGATTGTCCAAGTGATCGCCCAGACCATCCAGCTCGCCCTCGCCCCGGTGTTCATGCTGGTGGCGATCGGCAACATCATGAACATCCTGTCGACCCGGCTGGGCCGCGTGGTCGATCGCTCGCGCCATCTCCAGGCGCGGCATCGCGAAACCCAGGGGCGCGAGCACGACATCGTGGTGATCGAGATCCGCCACGCCGACCGGCGGATTGCGTTGATCGGGAGGGCGCTGCTGTTGCTGGTGACCAGCGGGGTAATCATCGGACTGACCGTGGGACTGTTGTTCATCGAGGAGATCGGCGGGCTGCATCTTCAAGGCATTGCCGCAACAACCTTTTTCATCGCGGTGGCGTTGTTGATGGGTGCGCTGCTGATGTTCCTCCACGAAACCCGCATCGCCACCGCAGCACTGCGCATCCCCAAGAATTACCTCGAACTCGACCGTCAGCTCTGAACCGCCTCAGGCAGCCGCTGGTTGGGCGATGATCCGGGCGAGGTCATCCTTGGAATAGGGCTTCTGCAGCACCCCTACCGAGTGCGCATAACCCTCGGTCATCCCTTCGACCTCGCCATATCCCGTCGCAAAAGCAAATCGCACCCCGCGACCATCGAGCGCGCGGGCGGTCGGCTCGCTGGTCTCACCGCCGAGGTTGAAATCGAGCAACGCGAAATCGGGTGTGGCGCCGTCGATGCTGGCCAGCGCGGCATCGTTGCTGCTCGCCACGATGACCTCACAAACTCCCAGAGCGAGGAGGTTCTCCTCGGTATCGAGCGCGATGATCATGTTGTCTTCGACCATCAATACGCGACGGGGCATCCCGTTGCCGCCGTGAATGACAGGGGCCTGTGCCGGGGTGAACAGGCTGTTGCGGGAGGGCGCGGCACTGATGAAGCGCGCAGGCACGACGAAATCGGCTTCGAGGCCGCCCAACACAAAACGCACCGCGGCGCTGCCGCCAAGTTCGTGAGGGATCGAGCGTTCGACGATCAGCGAGCCGAAGCCGCGCCGCGTCGGTGCCTGAACCGGCGGCCCACCGCTCTCGCGCCAGGCAATCGCCAAGTCGCCGCCCGGATCGCGCGTCAACACCAACCGCACCTGCCCCCGGCTGTTGCACAGGCTGCCGTATTTGACGCTGTTTGTCAGCAATTCGTGAATCACCAGCGCCAGAACCGAGAAAGCTTGGGGCGCGATCAAAGCATCGTCGCCTTGCAGGATCACGCGGTCTGCCTTGTCCGAAAGATAGGCTTTGGCCTCGATCTTGACGAGCTCGGCAAGCGAACTGGGTGCCCAGTTTTCGCGAGTGATCGCATCGTGCGCCAGCGCCAGCGCGTTAATCCGCCCGCCGACGGTTTCGGTGAAACTGGCGATATCGCGAGCATCGTGACGCGACTGGCTGATCAGCCCGCGGATCAGGTTGAGAATGTTGCGAACCCGGTGGTTGAGCTCGGCAATCAGCAGTTCCTGTTGTTCCTGCGACCGTGCCCGCTCGGCCATCGCCGAATCGGTCATCCGCAAAATAACTTCGAGAAGCGTGACACGCAGCGCCTCGGCGGCGCGGATGTCTTCCTCGGACCACGGAAGACTGGTACCCTCAACTACCTGCTGCCATGCCTCGAAGCTTTTGCGCGGGGTCAGGCGAATACCATTGGGGCCGAGTTCGACCGACTTTTCAGGGTTGCCTCCCCAGGTCACGGTCTGCTTCTGCTCGCGCCGCCACAGCACGATGTAGTCGCGCGGACGGCGCGAAACCGGGATCGCCAGCGCGCCCGCAGCGACTTCTATGAAATCACGCGCTGCCGGCAGGCGCTCGGCCAAATTCTGGGTCGCGAGCAGGCTGCTTGCCGCGCCGCTATTGAGCAGCGGGACAATCGCTCTGAACTGCTCTGCGGTGGGGGTGGAACCGCGCGCGAGATACTGTCCGTCGATCCACGCCGAAGCGCCGTCGTGGGGAATGACGTCGGCAAACAGCGCGATCATCGCGTCGAAATGTTCGACCAGCCCCGAGCTTTCCGCGAGCTGAGCCATGATCCGGTCGTGTATCACCTGCGCCCGCTGCGTCTGCTCGCGCACGATATCGGATTCGACCTGGCCGAGTTGGAGCGCGAACAGCTGGGCAAACAGTTCGGCGATACTGCGCAGCGAATACGGTACCACCCGCGGCCCCGCATAATGGTGGCAGGCGAACAGCCCCCACAGCTTGCCGCGCACGATGATCGATATCGACATCGAGGCGGTCACCCCCATGTTGCGCAAATACTCGATGTGGATCGGCGAGACGCTGCGCAGGGTGCTCTGGCTGAGATCGAGCGGCACCCCGATCGGGCTGATCACCGGGACGATCGGCACGGTTGGATCAGCGACATCGCAAATGATCCGCAGGATGTTGGCGAGGTAGAGCTTGCGCGCCTGCGGGGGGATATCGCTGGCCGGATAGTGCAGTCCGAAAAAGCTTTCTAGCCGCATCTCGCGCGCCTCGGCGAAGACTTCGCCGGTATCGTCGGGATGAAAGCGATAGACCATTACCCGGTCGAACCCGAGCATTGTCTTCAGTTCCCGCGCCGCCAGATCGCACAGCGTCGCAGGATCGCGGGCTCGTTCAAGTCGCGCCATCAGCGGGCGCAGCATTGCCAGATTGTGATCGTATTCACCCGGGGCGTGGCGTTCGAACTCGATCACGATCGTGCGCCCCGAGACGTGGAGCGCGATGTCGAACCGCTGCCCACCGGGGGTCAGCTCTTCGCCGAAGCTGCGCTCGACAGTTCCGCTTGCGGCGATTGCCTGAAGCTTGCGTCGCAGGGCGGCCAGCAACGGCGCACCCGTGTGGTGGCCGAGCGGCTCACCGGGTTGCGGTTGTACGGACAGCCCGAGGAATTCGCCGAGATTATCCGAGCAGTGCGCGATCAGCCAATCCGAGCTGACGGCGACCAGCGCGCCAAAGTTCTGGATGCGGCCGGGGATGTGGATCGGTTCGCTGGCGCAAGTGTCGAGATCGACGGCGTTCGGCTGATGAAGGTTCACGCCGCCGCGAACTTGGCGAGGCGAAACATCTCCACACAACGCGTAAAGTGATCGAAAGTCGCCCGCGCGCCGCGCACCGCGGTGGCGCTGCCATCTTGGCCGGGCTTTCCGCCCAGCAGCGTGCGCAGCCGCCGCCAGTAATCCTGCATTGCACTGCCGACCAGAAAGCGCCGGGCGTCATCGGGCAGCGTCGATCCTGCCTGCGCCAGCAACAGCCGGTTGCCGAGGTGCGATCCCGCGATCACATAGGCCGGACCGAGCCAGTCGGCGGCGGCACCGGGCATGAAGCGCAGCGCGGGAAATGCGCCGGGCAGCCCGCCAAGCGCCAGCAGGTCGGCGGCGATCAGCCCGGTCTGCGCAGGGGGAACCCAGCCCGGCGCGGCGTTGTCCGCAAGCCAGATCTCTATCCCGGCGCGCGCCGCCAGATGAATCCCCAGGAACTGCACCAGGTCACCGGGCTCGGCGAGGCATAACCCGGCCATCGCCTGGTCGAGCATGGTGTGATCGGCAGCCGTGGCGGAGCGCAGCACATCGCGCAGAGTGGTGCTATCGTCGGAAATGCGGGCGGTATCCGCGTCAAATTGGGTTTCGGCGAACGCCACGCACCATGCTCCATCGACCCGGCAGAGGCAGGGACTTGTCGATACAGAATGCCAGGTGGGGGGCTTCGTTCCCGTACCGGTGGGCGCCGTAACCAGGAAATCGGCGGAATCACCTCAACAGTTTGGTCGCCTTGTCGCGGATCGCGCCTTCGATCGCAGTGCCCACGAAAGCGAGCTGTGGGGGCAGATCGACATTCACAACAACCTGATGATCTTCGACGTCGAGCCGCGACACGACCGACTGGCCCATGACGCCCACCGTAAGTTGCATGTGGTCTTCGTCGATCCACGCGTGATCGACCTTGGCAAAGCCGCCCGGGATGAACCCGGCAAGATCGGGGGTGCGGCTGGTCAGGCGACGGCGGACCTCGGCCTTGCCCAGCGTGTGGGGGATTGCAACGCGCATCAGCCGGGCTTTCCTTCGTCGTCGAGGGCATCGCCATACTTGTAATCGAGGAACCGCCCGCGCACCGCCAGGCTATCGAGATCGCCCGCCGCGAGCTGCCGCGTGATCTGGTCGATCTCGCCGCTGATCTTGCCTAGCCCGTCGCTGAGCTGTTCGCTGGGCGAGCGCCCGTCAGCGCGCATTTCGTTGCGCAAATGCGCGGGGATGCGGCGGTAGGTCGAGATCATCTCGGGCAGGTGCTCGCCAACCAGCTTGCGCACTTCGAGCGTGGCGGGCTGTTCGGCTACGCCTTGAAGCTGGAGCCCCAGCGCATCGAGCTGGACCCCGATCTGATCGACCAGTTGCACCGCGGGCGCGGGCAGCGCGGGGCGCTGACTTTCAAGCCACAGCTCGGTGCGCCCGACCATCGTCCGCACATCCCCGGTGTTGAGCTGGGCCTGCGCGGGCACTTTCATACGCGGATACCTTGCCAGCACCACCGCCACCGCGATCGCGGCAAGCGCGGCGTAGAATAACCCGGTGATCCCGATCCCCCCGATGATCGTCCCGGCGACCATCGCTGCGATCACGATCCCGACGATCGCCGTGACCACCCGGGTCAGTTTGCCGCGATAATGCCGGGTCTTGAGCTCGGCCGAACCGCGCCCGATCGAGCGCCGCCGGCCCCCGGCGCGCTGCTCGGCCAGGCTGTCTCTGGCCGCAGCGAGGATCGCCTGCGACTGGTGCGCTTCGTTGGCCATCAACCCTCAAGGCTCAGCATCGACGGCGCTTCGTTGGCCAGCTTGGCCTGCGACGCACCTTCGGCCCGGGCGATGTAGGCGCGCGATTTCGCGACCTCGCCGGTCAGCGTCTCGACCGTTTGCTTCATCGAATCGAGCGCCTTGAGCTTGAACGTGTCGATGTTGTCCATCGTATCGTAGATGTTCTGGAACGCGCGCTGGAGCGTCTCCATCGGGATCGTGCTGGAGGCGGCCTGCTCATGGATCCGCCCGGTCTGCTCGCGCAGCAGCTTGCCGGTCGAATCGATCATCCCCGCGGTGGTCTCGTTGAGCGCGGTGATCTGCTGAAGCACCAGCCGCTGATTGGTCATCGCCTGCGCAACGGTCACCGCGGTGCGCAGCGCGCCAACGGTGGTCGTCGAAGCCCGATCGACGCCCTTGACCAGTTCGACGTTGTTCTTCTTGACCAGATCGAGCGCGAGATAGCCCTGCACCGTCACCGCCATCTGGGTGAGTAGGTCCTGGGTGCGCTGGCGCACATAGAACAACGCCGATTCGCGGAGCGCCTTGGCCTTGGCCGGATCGGTGTGATCCAGCTCGTTGGCCTTGTCTTCCAGCTTGCCGTCGAGCGTGCGCGAGATATGGATCATCTGTTCCAGATCGCCCATCGCCTTCCACAGGTTCTGGCGCTCCACATCGATCGCGGCGTTGTCCATCAGCAGCTCGTCCTTGCCCGAGGCAAGGTGGCCGAGCACCGACTGGATGTGGCCCGAGGCCGACTGATAGCTGGTGAAATAGCTCTTCAGGCTGTTGCCGAACGGAATGATTCCCAGAATCTTGCGACCGGTCGAGAGATTGCCCTTCTTACCCGGATCGAGCTGCTCGACCGTGCGCCGCAGTTCGGCCAGGTTGGCACCGACCCCGCTTTCCTTGTCCATCGCGCGCACCGGGCGGTCGAGAAAGCGGTTGGACATCGCCGCCGCAGCAGCAATCTCCTTGCGCCCCATATTGGTCAGCTGATCGACCCGCTTGCCGAATTCGGGGCTGGCGGCGTCCTGCGCCACAAGATCGGCGACGAACGCATCGACCTTGGTTTCCAGCTTGGAGCGGTTCTCGTCTGAAACCGGAACCAACCCGATCGCCTGTTCGGGAGCGACAATCGGAACCGGATCGGGCGCGGTCAGCTCAAGCTTGGTCGCAGTGGCGGCCAAAGTCGAAGTTTGGGGCGCGGTAGTGGCCATCGTAATCAGGTTCCCATGGTTGAGCCGGGGCTTGCCGCTAGATGGCGTGGTCCCAGCCTTCGAACAAGTGTATTATAGAGATAACACGGCTGGAGCAAGCATGCGCTTATCCGGCGGCGGCGCGGGTGGCGGTAACGATGTAGTTGAGCGCGGTATCGTCCGACAAGTGGAGGCCCTTGCCCGGCGTCCAAGCAATTCCACGCGGGTTCCCCATGGTCAGCCCGGCACCGGCGAGCAGGTCGTGCAGTTCGAGCGGCGTTGCGAAATCGTCCCAGTGGTGGGTCCCGCGCGGGATCGCCCCGACCAGTTCTGCCGCACCCACCAGCAGCAGCCGCGATTGCACGGTGCGGTTGGGGGTGGAAAGGATCAGCAGGCCACCGGGCGCAAGACTGGCCGCCAGCGCGGCGACGAACGTCGGCTTGTCCAAGACATGCTCGAGCACTTCCATGCAGGTGACGAGGTCGAACTGACCGAGGTTGAGGCCGGAAAGTTCACCAGCGCGATAGTCGATTGCCAGTCCAGCGCCTGTTGCATGGTCCTTTGCCGCCACGATGTTTTCAGGCGCAGCATCCACCCCCGTCACCGCCGCACCCAGCCTTGCCAGCGGTTCGCACAGCAGCCCCGCCCCGCATCCGACATCGAGCGCGCGTTTCGCTGTCAGCGGCTTAAGCGCCGCCGCAGGGCCGCCCCAGTGGGCATCGATCGCGCCGCGCACGAATTCCAGCCGCACCGGATTGAGGCGGTGAAGCATCTTCGACGAACCCTTGGGGTCCCACCACTCGGCCGCCAGCTTGCCGAAGTGCGCGGCTTCGTCGGAGCGAATGGTGGGAGCGGTTGCGTTATCCATGCCCCGACCGTAACAGGGCGCCCGCCGCGCGGCGAGGGGTCCGCGGTGTAATTTTATTGCTTCAGGAGCCCTGCCTTGGCCCGGATCGTGATGAAGTTCGGCGGCACCAGCATGGCCGGGACCGAACGCATCCGCCGTGTGGCTCGGATCGTCCAGCGCCAGCAGGCCGCCGGTCACGAAGTTGCAGTGGTGGTCTCGGCGATGGCCGGCGAGACCGACCGCCTGGTCAACTTCGCGCGCGAGGCCAACCCGCTGTTCGACCCTGCCGAATACGACGTGGTCGTCGCCAGCGGCGAGCAGGTCACCAGCGGACTGCTTGCGCTGACGCTTCAGGCGCTGGGCTGCAAGGCGCGCTCGTGGCTCGGCTGGCAGCTGCCCGTCCACACCGTCGGCGCCCATGCCCGGGCGCGGATCGACGACATTCCGGCGGACGCTCTGATCGCGTCGATGCAGAGCGGCGAAATCGCAGTGATCCCCGGCTTTCAGGGTCTTTCCGACGATGGCCGGATCACCACGCTGGGGCGCGGCGGATCGGACACCAGCGCGGTCGCCATCGCCGCGGCGATCAAGGCCGATCGCTGCGACATCTACACCGACGTCGACGGGGTCTATACCACTGATCCCAGGATCGTCGCCAAGGCGCGCAAGCTCAAGACCGTGACGTATGAAGAGATGCTTGAGCTTGCCAGCGTCGGGGCCAAAGTGCTCCAGACCCGCTCGGTCGGGCTGGCGATGAAGGAGGGGGTGCGCGTGCAAGTGCTGTCCTCGTTCATCGATGA
>JANMQW010000433.1:0-3792 GCA_031370725.1 Novosphingobium sp. | reverse complement strand
GCGGCAATCCGCCAAGATCATGAAGCAGTGCCTGCGCGACATGCCCGAAGGCCCGATCGCCAGCGACGACCGCAAGATCGTGCCGCCCAAGCGCGCCGAGATGAAGCAGTCGATGGAAGCGCTGATCCACCACTTCAAGCTCTACACCGAAGGCTTCCACGTCCCCGCGGGCGAAGTCTACGTCGCGACCGAAAGCCCCAAGGGCGAATTCGGGGTCTATCTGGTCTCGGACGGGTCGAACAAACCCTACCGCTGCAAGATCCGCCCGACCGCGTTCAGCCACCTCCAGGCGATGGATTTTATGTCTCGCGGCCACATGCTGCCCGACGCTACCGCGATTTTGGGCGCGCTCGATATCGTGTTCGGGGAGTGCGACCGGTGAGGACCGCAAAAGAACGTCGGCGATCTACTCGCATTGCCGGGTTATCTGTTCTTGTTGGCCTCGCTTTGCCAACTCTTTTGCGACTTGCTCAAAAGAATGGTTTGCAGGTGACGCGGCAAGAACTGCTTTTTGCTACAGTGGCGATGATGATATTTTGCGTAGTTGGCGGAATCATCGCCTTTCGTGATGCTCGCGAACGGGTCAAGACGGATCGAAAAAGCTTGAACCTCGATGGCTGATCGCGCCCTCGCTCCCGACACCCCCGAACTGCGCGCGCGGTGGGGCGGCTTCGCGTGGTCCGAGGCCAACGCCGCCGAGGCGCCGATGATCATCGCGCGCTATCCGCCGGGGCGGCAGCGGTCGGCGGTGATGCCGCTGCTCGATCTCGCCCAGCGTCAGGTCGGGGCGGAGACAAATACGCAAGGCTGGCTACCGATCCCGGTGATCGAGTTCGTCGCGAAGGAACTGGCGATGCCGGTGATCCGCGTGCTCGAGGTCGCCAGCTTCTACACGATGTACAACCTCGCTCCCGTTGGCCGCTTCCACGTCCAGGTCTGCGGGACCACGCCATGCATGCTGCGCGGCTCGGACGACATCCTCACCGCCTGCGCCAAACGCGGTATGAAGAAAGGCCACACCAGCGCCGACGGGCTGTGGTCGCTGACCGAGGTCGAATGCATGGGCAACTGCGCCTCCGCGCCGATGGTCCAGATCAACGACGACAACTACGAGGACCTGACCGTCGAAACTTTCGACAAAGTGCTCGACGGGCTGGCGGTGGGCGGCAAACCCAAGCCGGGGACGCAAGAGTTGGGGCGGCATACGGTCGAGCCGCTGGGCGGGCCGACGACGCTGAAAGAGATGGTCGGCGCGAACCACGATTACCGGGGCGAGTGGTGATGACTTTGCTGAAGTTCCTCCCCGGGACGGGGGGGGGGACCGCGCGAAGCGTGGTGGAGGGGGTTCGCCTCTTCACGCAGCGTTGCGTTAGGCTGCGAACCCCCTCCGTCAGCCGCTTCGCGTCTGCCACCTCCCCACTAGTAGGGAGGATCTGATGGCGCTCGCCGATAAGCACCGCATCTTCACCAACCTCTACGGCTATCAGCCGTGGACGCTGAAGGCTGCGCAACAACGCGGCGATTGGGACGATACCAAAGCCCTGCTCGCGCGCGGCCAGGACGCGATCATCCAGGAAATCAAGGATTCCGGCCTGCGCGGTCGCGGCGGGGCGGGGTTCCCCACCGGCATGAAGTGGAGCTTCATGCCCAAGGAACCCAAGGACGGCCGCCCCAGCTTCCTCGTCATCAACGCCGACGAATCCGAGCCGGGCAGCTGCAAGGACCGCGAAATCCTGCGCCACGATCCGCACAAGCTGATCGAGGGCGCGCTGGTCGCCGGGTTCGCAATGCGCGCGCGCGCCGCCTACATCTACATCCGCGGCGAATACATCCGCGAGGCCGAGACGATGTTCGCCGCGGTCGCCGAAGCTTATGACGCGGGGCTGATCGGCCGGAACGCCTGCGGTTCGGGCTACGATTTCGACGTGTTCGTCCACCGCGGCGCGGGCGCCTACATCTGCGGCGAAGAAACCGCGATGATCGAAAGCCTCGAAGGCAAGAAGGGCCAGCCGCGGCTCAAGCCCCCGTTCCCCGCGGGCGCGGGGCTGTATGGCTGCCCGACCACGGTCAACAATGTCGAGAGCATCGCGGTCGCGCCCACGATCCTGCGCCGTGGCGCAGGCTGGTTCGCCGCGATCGGGCGCAAGGGCAACGAAGGCACCAAGCTGTTCCAGATCAGCGGCCACGTCGAAAAGCCGTGCGTGGTCGAAGACGCGATGAGCGTGACCTTCCGCGAACTGATCGAAACCCACTGCGGCGGCATTCGCGGCGGGTGGGACAACCTGCTTGCGGTGATCCCCGGCGGTTCGTCCGTGCCCTTGGTCCCCGCCGCCGAGATCATCGACTGCCCGATGGACTTCGACGGGCTCAAGGCGGTCGGCTCGGGCCTCGGCACCGCGGCGATCATCGTCATGGACAAGTCGACCGACATCGTCCGCGCGATCAGCCGCATCTCGTACTTCTACAAGCACGAGTCCTGCGGTCAATGCACCCCCTGCCGCGAGGGTACCGGCTGGATGTGGCGCGTGATGGAGCGCCTCCGCACCGGCGACGCCGATGTGTCGGAAATCGACATGCTTTACGAAGTCACCAAGCAGGTCGAAGGCCACACCATCTGCGCGCTGGGCGACGCGGCGGCGTGGCCGATCCAGGGGCTGATCAAGCATTTCCGGCCGGAACTGGAACGGCGGATCAACGAGAACGTGCGGGAGGCGGCGGAGTAATGCCTAAAGTCACCGTAGACGGCACCGAGATCGAGGTCCCCGCAGGCGCGACCGTGCTCCAGGCGTGCGAGCTGGCGGGGAAGGAAATTCCGCGGTTCTGCTATCATGAGCGATTGAGCATCGCGGGCAACTGCCGGATGTGTCTGGTCGAGGTCAAGCCGGGGCCGCCCAAGCCGCAGGCGAGTTGCGCGCTGCCCGCCGCCGAGGGCCAGCAGATTTTCACCGCCACGCCGATGGTTCAAAAGGCGCGCGAAGGGGTAATGGAGTTTCTCCTCATCAACCACCCGCTCGATTGCCCGATCTGCGATCAGGGCGGCGAGTGCGACTTGCAGGATCAGTCGGTCGCCTATGGCCGCGGCGCGTCGCGCTACGACGAAAACAAGCGCGCGGTGACTGAGAAGTACATGGGTCCGCTGATCAAGACCGCGATGACCCGCTGCATCCATTGCACCCGCTGCGTGCGGTTCAGCGAAGAAATCGCCGGGGTGGACGAGATCGGCGCGCTTTATCGTGGCGAAGGGATGCAGATCACGACTTATCTCGAGCACGCGGCGAAGCACGAATTGTCGGCTAACGTGGTCGATCTGTGCCCGGTGGGGGCGCTGACCAGCAAGCCCTACGCGTTCGAGGCGCGGCCGTGGGAGCTGAAGAAGACGCTGTCGATCGACGTTTCCGACGCTGTCGGCAGCAACATCCGGATTGACAGTCGTGGCCGCGAAGTGATGCGCGCGCTGCCGCGGATCAACGACGACGTCAACGAGGAGTGGTTGTCGGATAAGGGCCGCCATTGTGTAGATGGATTGACGAGGCGGCGGCTGGATCGGCCGTGGATTCGCAAGGGCGGCAAGCTGGTCGCGGCGACTTGGGATGAAGCTTTTGCCACGATCGCGAAAGCCAAGCCCGGCGCGAGCATCGCTGCGGTGGCGGGCGACATGGTCGATTGCGAGACCATGTTCGCGGCGAGGAAGCTGGTCGGGGCGCTGGGCTCAAGTTTGCTTGAGGGTCGCCAGACGGGGCTGGATTACGATTGTTCGAACCTTGCCGCGGTCAATTTCAACACGACCTTCGC
>JANMQW010000359.1:0-2266 GCA_031370725.1 Novosphingobium sp. | reverse complement strand
GCGCCCTGCTCCCTCTGGCGGCGGTCGCGCTTTGCAGTGCAGGTTCGTAACGTCATGACAACGCTGAGCGGATTGCTGTTCCAACGCTTCGCGGACACGCGCGACGAGCAGCGCTTTGTTCTCGAATCGCGGACCGGGCAGGGCAAGTTCATCCGCGCCTTGATGCTGATCGGCGCGGGCATGCTGTCGCTATACGTGCTCCTCGCACCGTTCTACCTGCCGCTTGAGGAAACGCGGCTGATGTTGATTGCGACGGTGGCGATGTCTCCTCCGCTGGCACTCTATGCTTGGTATGTTGGCCAGCCCGGGTATGCCCGCAGATGGTGGATCGAATTGGCATTCTTCGCCTCGCTCAACCCCCTGCAATTCTGGTTCCTCAGGGTGTTGTACCAGTCTGGCGTCACCGAATGGCCGTTTTACGCGATCGTTTGTTACAATCAGATGCTGTTGCTATCGTACGCCTCGCTGGCTTTCGTCGCATCGGTGCGGCAGTTCCTGATCTGGGCGATGGTGACGATCGTCTATGTCGTGGCAATCCTGGTTTTCCTGGAATATCCATCCAACGTCATCGCCTATACCACGGTGTTCTACGCCCCGTTCGCGATGCTGCTGGGCTATATCAACTGGGCCAGCGACGATAAGGCGCGAGCGCTGTTCGATGCCGGACTCAAGCTCGATATCGAAAAGCGCAAGGCCGATGCGCTGCTCTATAATGTCCTGCCGCAAAGCGTCGCCGAGCGGCTCCAGTCGGGCGAGACGGTGGCCGATGCGTTTCCCGATGTGACGATCGTGTTCGTCGATATCGTCGGATTCACCCGGATGAGCCAGGCGATGGACGCGGGACAGGTGGTGAGGCTGCTCAACGCCTATTTCTCCAAGGCCGACGCGGGCTGCGACCTGTTCGGGATCGAGAAGGTCAAGACCATCGGCGATGCCTATATGGCGGTCGCAGGTGCAATCGTGCCGACCCCCAAGCCGGCCAAGGCGGTGGTCGATTTCGCGTGTTACCTGATCGGCGCGACCCGGGACATCAGCCGTGAGTTCGGGCTCGACTTCAAGCTCCACATCGGGATCAACACCGGGCCGGTGGTCGGCGGAGTGATTGCGGGCAAAAAGATGCTCTACGACTACTGGGGCGATGCGATCAACGTCGCCAGTCGGCTGGAGGGCGCGGCCCCGCCCAACGGGATCACCGTGTCGCAGAAGACCTACGACGAGACCAAGGATTCATGCCGCTACCTTGCGCCCCGCCCGGCGACGCTCAAGGGGATTGGCGAGGTTGCGGTCTACGACGTGGACCTGGGCTAAAGCAGCCTACCGCCCAGCACTGGACCGTTGGATTCTCATGGATTCTTGACGAGGAGTCACCGCTGAGCGCATGATGCGCTTTGGCAAGGGGACGGTCATGGCTTCACGGGCGATCATCGCGACAGGGCGGGGCAATCCCGCAAGCTGGCGCACTGCGCTGCGCCGCTCGCTGGTGCGGGCGGGCGAACTGGGCGGCGCGTGCGCGCTGTTCGGGCTGATGCTGTTCCTCGGGCTCGCGCTTGTCAGCTATCACCAGACCGATCCTTCGGTGAGCACCGCCGCGGGTGGCGCGGTCGCCAACTGGATGGGCGCGCCCGGCGCGTGGGCGGCCGAACGGATGCTGTTCGCGTTCGGGCTGCCGTCGCTGCTGGTGCTGCCGCTGGTCTATCTCGAGGCGCGCCAGCTGTGGGCGCTGTCCGATATCGAAGACGGCGACGAGGCGCTGCCCGCGCCACGGTGGTGGCGTCTTATCGGCATGCTGCTGCTGGCGATGGCGCTGCTCGGCACGGTGCTGACGCTGGTGTTCGATGCGCCGGGCGGTTCGCTCCCCGCCTCGCTCGGCGGAGTTGCCGGATTGCTCGGGGCCAAGGCAATCACTGCGATCGCCGCGTTGCTTCCCCCGGTGGCGCAGGGCTGGACGATCATGGGCCTCGCGCTGGCCACGCTCACCGGAGGCGCACTGCTCGCGGGCCGGGTGTTCCAGCTCGAATGGCGCGCGCTGCTGCGCTTGCCCGCATTTTTCCGTACGTTTCAGCGGGAGCCCACTTCCGAAGCCGCCTTGCGCACGCCGCGCGAGCGCAAGGCCGCCAGGCGCGCCGCGGTCGAGGACATCACCCCCGAGCTCCAGCGCAAGCCCCCCGAAATCGCCGACCCGCGCGCTCCGCCCAAGCTGGCGCAGCTCACCGCCAAAAGTCGCCAGACCGACCTGTTCGCGCAATACGAATTGCCCAGCCTCGAA